>NZ_JANGCA010000005.1:0-149156 GCF_024463855.1 Clostridium sp. DFI.1.208
AGTCATCAAAAAATTCAATATATCCTTCAAAATATACAAAAAAAGACAATTTCATTTCGAAAATTGCCTATATACAATAAAAAGCCTATGTCCTTACGAAAAGGTATAGGCTTTTGTCAACAATCTGAAACGGTAATATAGATTACCGCTTTTTTTCTGTCTGTACGCTATACTTGCTTCGTAATCAAGGAGGCGATATCTGTGAAAACAGAAACAATACAGGAAATGGCCGCGATACAAAGCGGTGCTATCGTATCGAACGTACTGACGCAGAACGGAAGTGTAACATTATTTGCTATGGCACAGGGAGAATCTATTTCTGCACATACAAGTGCGTGTGCAGCTCAGGCTGTTGTTTTAACGGGTACTATTATATTTACAGTAGACAAGGAACAGAAGGAGCTTCAACCGATGGAGTGTATCCATCTTACGGCGAATTTACCACATGCACTGTATGCAGAGAAGGACAGCAGAATGCTGCTGATTCAGAAGGGAGAGCAGTAAGTTGGAAGAAATGTTTTGCTTTCAGTGTCAGGAAGCGATGAACCAGACGGCATGTACCGTACAGGGCATGTGTGGGAAAAGTGCGGCGTGTGCCAATCTGCAGGATGCCTTGATACGGGCAAGTCAGTATTCCGCATTATATGATACAGCATCAGATGAACAGCTTATGAACAATCTGTTCATGACGATAACAAATGCTAACTTTTCGACAGCGGATATCCGCAGGGCGATTGAAAAAACATATACCGGAAAATCTGTGGAGGAGCTGCTACAAAAGAGAGGTCTGAAGGATTGTGAAGAGACGAAGCGTTCTTTGCAGGAGCTTATTCTGTACGGACTGAAGGGACTGTGCGCCTATCTGTCGCATGCCGCTGTGCTGGGATTCCAAAAAGCAGAGCTGAGCAGCTTTGTTCGCAGCACCCTTGTATATTTGCTAAAGGATTATGCACAAAAGGAGTATCTGGCTTTGCTTGATAAAACCGGAGAGATGGGGGTACAGGCCATGGCGCTGCTGGATGAAGCGAACACAGTCACCTATGGTCAGCCGGAAATCACCACGGTATCTCTGGAAACAGGAAGCCGCCCGGGTATTCTGGTATCCGGACACGACCTGCACGATTTAAAGGAGCTGCTGGAACAGTCACGTTCACAGTCGATCGATATTTATACACATGGAGAAATGCTGCCAGCGCATTATTATCCGGAATTTAAGAAATATGAGCATTTTAAAGGGAATTACGGAAATGCGTGGTGGAAACAGAATGAGGAATTTGATACATTCAACGGGCCGATTCTGATGACAACCAACTGTATCATACCAATAAAGGATAGCTACAAGCATCGAATTTTTACAACGGGTGTTGTCGGATATGATGGACTTAAACATATAGAAGCAGTAAATGGAAGAAAGGACTTCCGCAGTATTATCGAACTGGCGAAGCACTGCCCTGCACCGCAGCAGCTGGAAACAGGAAGTGTAACCGGCGGCTTTGCACATGCACAGGTCATGGCGTTACAGGATCAAATCGTGGAAGCCGTAAAAAACGGGGATATCCGACAGTTTATCGTTATGGCAGGCTGTGATGGACGGCACAGCTCCAGAAGCTACTATACCGATTTCGCTAGGACACTTCCAAAGGATACGGTGATTCTGACAGCCGGCTGTGCGAAATACCGTTATCTGAAGCTTGATCTGGGAATGATCAACGGGATTCCCCGTGTACTGGATGCGGGACAGTGCAATGATTCCTATTCTCTGGTACTGATTGCAGAAGCACTGAAGGAGGCCTTTGGTTTACAGGATATCAATGAGCTTCCGATTACCTATAACATCGCGTGGTATGAACAGAAGGCGGTTATCGTACTGCTGGCTCTGCTGCATCTGGGTGTGAAGAATATCCATCTGGGCCCGACACTGCCTGCCTTTTTGAGCCCTGCGGTGGTGCAGTGGCTAAAGGAGAACTATGGTATCAAAACAATTCAGGAGGTTGAAAAAGATATGGAGAATTTCGGTATTACGAAACGTGAACCATCCTATAAGGATATGACGATGGCTGAGCTTTTGAAGCTGGATGAGGGGATGGAGGATGTGCTGTATAAGGCAGGCTTTCACTGTCTGGGATGTCCAAGCGCCCAGTTTGAATCCTTACGCGATGCCTGTGAGCTGCATGCCCTGGATGTTGATGAGGTATGCGCAGCCATACGGGAGTACGTTCATGAGTAAGCGGCTGGGAGGGATTCATCAGCTGCTGTATAAGCGCATCTGTTTTCTGAGCGAATGGAATGAAGCGTTGTGCAGTGCCTTGCACAGGGAACAGAAGCATAGCTATCACAAGCTGCAGCTAGCGGATCTGATTGATGAAAACAGCATTCATGAAAGCCTGCAGGAAATGATTCGGCAGGTACAGTGCGAGCATGCTGCGTTAAGTGAGCGTCTTGTCCATGAACAGGGAAAAGAGATTGCCGCGCAGGTGCTTGCAGACTTTGGACAGCGGCATACAGTCAATGGTGATCTGACACAGCTGCTAAAGCATATCGAAGCACTGTTTCTTCATGGAATGCCCTGTGAACGTAACCTGATCATGGAAATGCAGGATGATACGCATGCACGTATTGTATGGAAGAATGATTCCCAGCTGCAGTATTATCAAAATCCTTCCTTATGGCTGTGGGAGCGGGAACAGCTGCTTCAGAAAATGCTTCCGGAAGGCTATGTATATGAGGAGTATGCAAAGGAAGCAGTTTTATATAAAAACGCTGTATCCCGTACATGGGTGGAACAGCTGGAATATGAGCATGCAATGATTTCACACCTGCTTGCTGCCATGCAGGAATACTCGCTATCCATACTGCGGACAAAGCAGGTGGACAGGGAATGGCTGAAAAACTGTCTTGATCATCTACAGGAATATGCGGATGTCTTTCATCATCAGAAGGAGGAGGAGCTGGTATTCAGCCGCTTGAAGCAGGCAAGTCCACAGGGGAAGCTCCTTGTTGAACAGGGAATGCTTGTGGAGCATGATCTGGCAAGATATTACATCCGCTCCATGAAAAAGCTGCAGGAGGAGACTGTCACAGAGGAGGTCTGTGTGCGGCTGATCGGTTTCCTGCAGGCATATATTGATCTGCTGCAACGCCATATTGAAAAGGAAAACAGCGTGGCGTATCCCTATGCTGTCCGTATGCTGAAACAGGATGAAATTCAGAAGGATTTTGATGCACATGGTGATTATGAGCGTATGGAGGAGTTAAGGAAGTTTTTGAAGCTGTCATAGCTTGTTTGAGCCATGGGCCGCAGCTAGTTGCTTGCCGTAAAAAACCTTTCTATTTGTATAAAAACACAGGCCATGAAGTTCTTCACAGCGGTGTTGATATCCAATAGAAAGGCTTTTTCTATATAGGTGTTTATTCCAGAGAGCCTGATGTATTGGCTTTATGCTTCAGGTACAGCTGTTTCAGCTCTCTTTGATAAAACAGCAGAAGGAAGATGATGGATGCAAGACCTCCCCTGAGGATATAAAGCGATGCTGTTTGGTAGTCACTGTAGAATACAAACAGTACAGCTCCGCTGGTCATTTGATAGCCTGTTAGGATGAGTGATGCAATCATAAGCACGATGCTTCCATATTTCAAATATGCTTTCATATCGGTTCTCCTATCTATCCTGCCAGTGTCGGCGAGTCATTGATTTCTTTATCAAAGGTAAAGGTAATGCCGTCCTTTGATTTGTACCGCCCCTTGACAAGTGCGCCATCCTTCATATAATCGGCGTCTGTTCCCTGCGCGACGATCATATAGGTGGTTCCCTTCTTTTGATAAACATATTCCATATGAACGAATGGCTTGAAGCTACTGCCCAATATCTTTACCTCATGAGCAGGGATTGTCAGAGTGGTATACGTATTTCCATCATCCTCTGTATAGTACACAAGCGGATTTCCCTGTTCATCAGTACCTGCGCTGACATAGGCAGTCCCATCGGAAATAAAGATGATGTCTCTTTTCTCATTCAATGCTTCACCAATCAGCTGCTTCCAGTTTTTTAAATCATCACTTTTGAACGTACTGTAATACTCATGACCAAGTGAACGATCTGTCGCCAGTGTGATATAACAGCTGTTTTCTGTTTTTGACAGATAGAGGTAGTCTCCGCGATATGTTCTTGAAATGATTCTGCTTTTTTTCCATGTCTTTCCCATGTCTTCACTGTATTGCAGGTAGCTTCCGGTTTCGTCATAGCAGACAAAAGCAGTAAAGTCCCTGCTTACGATATATCCGTGTGCCGGTAGCAGTTCATTGTAGGTGCTGTTATTTGTCCCTGCGATATCCTCATAAGGTACCGGAACCTCGGTAAAGCTTTTCCCTGCATCATAGGTGACATACAGCTGATTTTGAGAGAATGCATAGGTTTCCTTCTTATCATCCATCGCGTAATGCGTGGTTGGCGGTTCGCGCAGGGAAGGGTCTGTCTGGATTTGATACTGTACCGGAGACATTTTGTTTTTCATTGTATATCCGATCGATGTTTTCTCAAGCTGTAATACAACCTGCGCTACATGCCAGCCGTTCTCCTGTAAGGTAGCGGTATAGTAGGCTGTGACATAAGGGTTATCGCTTGCAGGCTTGAATTCATAATCGAGCTGTACAAAGCCATCTTCTTTGTTTAAGACCGCGATGGTTTTTACCCTTTTCTCCTTTATACGGAATTCAAAGGGGACAAAAAGGCCTTCATATTGCTTGAAAAAATCATCAAACCATTGCTCAGTGACTTCCTTTAAATCGGTTTTTTCCGTTTGTATGCTGCTGCCGATTATCGCTGTGGGATTGTATTGATTCCAGATACCAAAAAGTACTATAGCCGATACACCGCAGGCGAGAAGCAGACACAGCAGAGCCAGTCCGATTTTTTTCATGTTATGCACTTCCTTTTTTCATAGTATAGCACAGGTTGACAGCTATAGATACATGAAATACGATATGGTAAAATGCCATGATTTCCGGTTTCTTGAAAATCATACACCTTTGATGTATGTCCTTCCTGACAACGCACTCGTCGGTATACAGGCATTTCCGTTATTTATTAAAAGCAGTATGTTTATCATATCAGGCTTTCCCAAACGGACACACCTGCATATAGCTTTCTCATGGATAGTAAGATAAGAACCCCTGCTCGATGTTATCGGCTATGCCGAATTGTTACTGAATCAAGGGGCTAATAAAGGGTACTCCTTTTTTATGGATTACTGCTATGCGATAATTTTGTTTTTTTACCCTTTTTCCAATCTTTTTTCACAGATATATAACATTTAACAAACGAATTTAAAGTGCTGCCATCTCCTGCTTTTATGTATACTGTGTTTTACTTCCTGATAAAATCAGCATGTTTCAAGGCGTTATTTCGTAAACATCTCGTATACAGCTGCAATGAAAAAAACTGTTCTCGTTCATAAAACAGTTTTTTTGTTGTTTCATATGTATTATTTTTTAACTTCAAGCTGATTCTTCAGTTCTTGTAAGGTATCACAGGTAAACAACAGATTGGATACAAGATTGAGCTGTTCCATTGTCAAAGGATAAAGCCATGTTGAGCAGTCTTCATGGTACTTGCTTTCCATTTGTCGATTCAACAGCAATCTCATACCTTCTTTTTGTCCTTTTTCTCGTCCTTGCTCAACACCCTCTTCAAAACTATCCAAAATAGCATTTTTTTCACGCTGTTCCTGTATCTGCGTTGCCATCGCTATCGACCAGAGGTCTTCCGCATCATGAAATTTCCTGTACTTTTCCATAACCTTCTTCACCAGCCTTTCCTCTGTTTTTAGTATACCATCTTCATCATTATTTTTAAACAGGTAGCACAGTTGTTCAAAGTCGTTCAGCTTCTCAAATCCCTTGCGCTTGACGATTGCATTGATTTCCGGCAGATAGATGTAAATTCTCCTCATCAGGCTTCGCTTACTTTCCACTTCACCTTCCTCATTTCTCATCTGATAAGTATCGATCAATTTTCTGGTATGTTCGGCGTAGGAATCAAGAAAGATGATTTGATAAACAGGAAGAAGCTCGTAATACTTTTCTCCGCTATCAAGCTGATTCGATAACATTCTAGCACCGTACAGTTCAAAGCGCTTCAACTCTGATTTCTTTGAATAGGTAGTCTGCATTTCGATGCCGTATTCTCTTCCTTTGTTGTCCTTCACACGAATATCCAATACCATTTTCTTCTTTTTGAGGATAGCGGGATCCAGATTGGGATTTAATACAGAGCTTTCCTTAGGATGGATTCCTGTAACTCGTTCGATAATGGTGTTACGGATAAAAGCCGCATCTTCATCTTCTGTCCCAAGAGCGAACTTAAAGAAAATATCGTTATCATAGTTAAGTCGTTCTTCCACCTCCTCTTTTTTCATATCTTTGTTTCCTAATACATCTTTTGTAAGCATAGTATTCACTTCCTTTCGTATGCAGTCTTATGCTTTACACTACTACATACGTAATGAAATGGCGAAATTCCTAAAAATTAGATAAATTTCTTTATATATTTAACAAATTTTATCAAGTGACGTTATCGTCTATGAAAGAACATCTATTCAATACTTTTACCAGGCTGCTACATAAGAATTATAGCGGTATCTCTCTGCCTTGATTGAGGTTCGGTGTGAAACAGGAGAAAACACGTTACAATAATCCAATAACTAACAAAGGGAATGAAAGATATAAGGAAACAGTTTTATCTATTGATCTAATATCTCCTTTAACCTGTATCACGGGCAAGATGGATTTTCTGCGCTGTGCAGTATAGATAACTGAAATCCTTCATTTTATGTATTTTTCCTTGTCTTTGCGGGAAGAATTCTATATAATGATACTACAAAGGTAATGACAGGAAGAGTAGCTTTTATCCAAGGCGAAGAGAGAGAATGGTTGGTGTAAATTCTCATGAGGAAAAAAGCGAACATGGCCCTGGAACCGTTTTTCTGAATAATTAGGAAGAACCGCAGGCCGGCGTTAACGGCAAATGAGGTGTACGCGTATGCGTGCATGAATAAAGGTGGTAACACGAAGCTTTCGTCCTTTGGCGGGGGCTTTTTCTTATATAAGGAGGATATGAATATGTGTAAGGAATGTAAGAACAAAAAACCATACTACATCACAACCGCGATTACCTATACATCGGGAAGACCGCACATCGGTAATACGTATGAAATCATACTGACAGATGCAATCGCTAGATACAAGCGCCAGCAGGGCTATGATGTGTTTTTTCAGACAGGCACGGATGAGCATGGACAGAAAATCGAGGAAAAGGCAAAGGAAGCCGGTGTAACGCCGAAGGAATTTGTCGACAAAGTTGCCGGAATTGTGCGCAAAAACTTTGATATGATGAACACATCCTACGATTACTTTATTCGTACAACGGATGATTATCACGAAAAGCAGGTACAGAAGATCTTTAAGAAGCTGTATGAGCAGGGCGATATCTACAAGAGCACCTATGAGGGCTTATATTGTACGCCGTGTGAATCCTTCTGGACGGAAAGTCAGCTGGTTGACGGAAAATGTCCGGATTGCGGGCGTCCTGTGGAAAAAGCAAGTGAGGAAGCATACTTTTTCAATCTACAGAAATATGCACCGCGTCTGATTAAGCATATTGAGGATCACCCGGAATTTATTCAGCCGGAATCCAGAAAGAATGAGATGATCAACAACTTCCTGAAGCCGGGTCTGCAGGATCTGTGTGTATCCCGTACATCCTTCAAATGGGGTATTCCTGTTGATTTCGACCTGGGACATGTTGTCTATGTCTGGATTGATGCCCTAAGCAACTATATCACATCACTGGGCTTTGACGCTGATGGAAACCATGGAGAGCTGTATCAGAAATACTGGCCTGCGGATGTACATATCATCGGTAAGGACATTCTGCGCTTCCATACCATTTACTGGCCAATCATGCTGATGGCACTCGGTGAGCCGCTGCCAAAGCAGGTGTTCGGTCATCCATGGCTGCTTGTTGGAGATGGAAAGATGTCCAAATCCAAAGGAAACGCCATCTATGCGGATGAGCTTGTGCATTATTTCGGTGTGGATGCTGTGCGGTATTTCGTCCTGCATGAAATGCCGTTTGCACAGGATGGAACGATTACCTGGGATCTGGTCGTGGAGCGTATCAATTCTGACTTGGCCAATGTTCTGGGAAATCTGGTGAATCGAACCATTTCCATGCAGAATAAATACTTCAACGGTGTGATTTCCAATCCGCTAGAGCAGGAGGATATCGACAAGGAGCTGATTGCTCTTGCTCTGGATACACCAAAGCGTGTGGAAAAGAAAATGGAGACTCTGCATGTCGGAGAAGCAATTGATGAAATCTTTACCCTGCTGAAGCGCTGCAATAAGTATATTGATGAAACGACGCCATGGGTGCTTGGCAAGGATGAAGCGAAGAAGGATCGTCTGGCAACTGTACTGTATAACCTGCTGGAATGCATCCGTATCTCTGCGGTACTGCTGAGCAGCTATATGCCGGAGACTGCTGAGAAAATTCTTGAGGAGCTGAGCACATCCGAGCGTGATGCAAAGAGCCTGAAGGAGTTTGGAATGCTGGAATGCGGACATACGGTGGAAGGAAAGCCGGAAATCCTGTTTGCACGAATTGATGCAAAGGAGTTTATGGAAACACTGGAAGCAGACCGCAAGAAGGAAGAAAAAGCTGCGAAAAAGGCTGATAAAAAAGAAGCGAAGAAAGAAGAAGCACCTGTTAAACAAATCGGTATCGAGGATTTTACGAAGGTGGAGCTGAAGGTTGGGACGATCATCTCTGCTGAAAAGCATCCAAAGGCTGACAGATTATTGGTGGAACAGATTGATCTGGGTGAGGAAACACGTCAGATTGTCAGTGGCATTGCCGCAAGCTTTTCACCAGAGGAAGTTGTCGGGAAGAAGGTCATCGTAGTGACCAATCTGAAGCCGGTCAAGCTGCGTGGTGTAGAGAGTCAGGGCATGATTCTGTGCGCCAGCAATGCGGATGATCTGGATATTGTAACGATTGTTAAGGATCTGCCAAACGGAACGAAGGTGAGCTAATTGCAAACAAAAACGGTACTGCCTGCATTACTGACAGCTATATTCGTATGTCTGATTTCCTGTTTCTTTATCTATTATGGTATCGACAGTGATCAAATCGTGTTGTCGGTCATCGGCGGGGCATTGCTGATTGTTGGAATTTTACGTCTGGTATTGTTTACGAAAGCATATCGTGAGCATAAAGAGAATTAAGAACTTATGAAGAAGGATTCCATTTCTATCAAAGATATGGAGCCCTTTTTTTTGTATTTGCCTACAGATGGAGGCTGGAACTTTTGTACCGTGATGGAATGGTATTACTATCAAAGGGGTGGTATTGCATATCCTTTTGCCGGCTTACTATAAAATAGAGGATGTGTATATCATTTATAACGATCATAAACGATAAAGATAGTTTGGCACAAATCACTTTAATGAAATACCACAAATTACATTAGTGAAAAAGCACAAATTACTTTAATTCGCTTGATACTCATCGAAAATAAGGGTATACTTCTTATAGAATAGGAGGTGTGCATACTATGGCTGAATATATGAAAAGAATTATCGATGGGATATTAACAGAATATCTGGAGGTCTTTGGAGCTGTTTTGCTTGTTGGACCCAAATGGTGTGGAAAAACTACAACTGCTAAACAACAGGCACGAAGTGTTATTCAACTTCAGGATCCTGCGAAAGCACACGAATATATGAAGATGATAGATGTAAACCCTTCTCTGATTTTAAAGGGAGATACCCCGCTGCTTTTAGATGAATGGCAAACTGCTCCCACTTTATGGGATAGTGTCCGTACGGAAGTGGATAATAGAAATTCATCCGGACAATTTATATTGACAGGCTCTGCGGTACCTGTAGATAATAGCAGGATGCATACAGGTACAGGCCGAATTGCAAGAGTAAAGATGTATCCAATGAGCTTATACGAGTCCAAAGAGTCAAATGGAAACATATCACTGGAAGCGCTGTTTAATGGTATTACGGATATAAATGGAATATCGTCTTTTATGCGAGTGGAAGACATTGCTTATGTCATATGTAGAGGAGGCTGGCCTGCATCGATTGGGAAAAGTGCGAGAGCATCTTTTCTGATAACCTCCAGTTATGTAGATGCATTATGTGAAAGCGATGTTTCAAGATTAGATGAGAGTATGAGAAATCCACAAAGGATACGATCCATACTTCGTTCCTATGCACGAAATGTATCCACTCTGGCTACAAAAGCGACGATACGTAAGGGTGTGATTGCGAATGACCAGAATATTTCAGAAACGACATTCTTCTCCTATTTAAATGCATTGGAGCGCTTATTTGTTATAGAGGATATACCTGCATGGAATCCAGCAATCCGTTCAAAAACAGCAATTCGTTCCGGAACAAAAAGAGGGTTTGTCGATCCTTCTCTTGCATGCGCTTCCCTGGGGCTTACTTATGAGGGGTTAATGCAGGATCTCAATACCCTTGGATTTTTGTTTGAATCTCTTGTGATTCGTGATCTGCGTATTTATTCCCAGCATCTGGGTGGAGAAATATCATATTATCATGATCGCTACGGTCTGGAATGTGATGCTGTTCTACATTTACGTGATGGTCGTTATGCGTTAATAGAAATGAAGTTGGGCAGCCGTGAAATTGAAGAGGGAGCTTCACATTTACGTAAATTAAAAGCATTGATACAGGAGCACAATCTGAAGGAGCCGTCATTCCTCATGGTGATTACCGGTGGTCAATTTGCATATAGACGGGAGGATGGGGTCCTAATCGTTCCTATTGGCTGTTTAAAACCTTGATATTGAAAAAATCTTCTTAGCTCCATAAGCTTTGGAACCAGGAAGATTTTTTGCTATAAATCAATCCTCCAGATAGATGGGGTTTGACCATGCACATCTGCCTTTCTCATCTATGCACTTCACACGAATCCATTTTTCACCACCGCGAAGGGCATAGGTTGCAGTAGAACATCCGTTATCATTTGTTGGCTGTATGCAATATCCTCTTTTTGGCCATGCCTTAAATACAATAGATGCAACCTTACTACAAGTAACACTAATCTCATTACCACATCGTGAAAACTGATAAATTTCAGGTCCGCTAGAAGCATAAAATCTTCCGTTTTTTAGAGCATCACTAATTCCCTTTCGACTAAACTCATCCAACTGTAGCATGGTAAACCCACCAAAGCTATCCCACATATGAACACCGGGAATATAGCGATTAGAATTATGATTATCATCAGCGGCAACTGCTTTTACGTTTTTATATTTAAGAAGCTCATCGAAAAAAATTTCATTGTTTCCATGATCTGTTCCTATATGGCAGTTATGATTATACACTTCAATAAAATCGTAGTTATTGAGAGATTGAAGATGTTCAAAGGTATTAAAAGACCAGTAAGGATGATTTAACATAACAAAGTTTCCTCGTTCCTTCACTTCATCAATGATGGTTTGTACATCCTGCATATGGTTATATTTCGGTACCGGTATGTATTCATCATGGCGATATCGGTTTGAGCATTCTTCGCTGTAATTGGCAATGCCATGGATATGAAAGGCTTCTTTATCCGGCAGCTCAATACTTCTTTCTATCCCAGGATAAACAATCATATCGTTTGTGTCAAATTCTTCAGTATCTGTATACTTTTCATGTTCAGATAAAGTAAGAATCGAATATCCTTGTTCTTTATAGCACTTAATCATTTGTTCGGGAGTAAGTAATCCATCGGATCTTGTAGAATGAGCATGGAAGTTAGCTTTGTACCAGCGCTTGTTTGTATCAAATTGTTCAAATTTTTTCATAGTGTCACCTCTCATGCATAAAGCAGCAATTTCCATGCCAAAAAAATTTGACACTAAATGGCATAGAAATTGCTACTATTATATTGTATATTTAAGAAAGACAGGGGATTCTTATGAAAGGAGAAGATGCAGGGGACATCAAATATATTATGCGTGTAAAAGATACTGTATTTGAAAAACTAAAAGAATTGACAATAGAGTCAAATAACGGAATCAGTGCCGCTGATCTGGCAGAGCATTTGAGTATGCGACGAAATCTTGTTTCCCAATATCTGAATGAACTAGTGATGGAACAACGAGTTGTGAAATCAAACACACGACCAGTTTTGTTTCAATTGATGAGCAATGAAACAGAGGAAGGAAAGAACCAGGAGGAGAAAACGGATGTGTTTTCTTCCTTTATTGGCGCGCAAGGAAGCTTACAATATGTGATTGAACAATGCCGTTCTGCGGTGCAATATCCGGGCAAAGGATTACCGATTCTTTTAAATGGTTCCAGTGGTGTAGGGAAAAGCTTTTTGGCAGAGCTGATTCACAGCTATGCAGTGGAAAGTGAAAATATAAAAAAAGATGCGCCGTTTATTACCTTGAACTGTGCGGATTATGCAAGCAATCCGGAACTTTTATCCGCACTGCTTTTCGGTTATGCGAAAGGGGCGTTTACCGGAGCAGAGCAAGCAAAGGCTGGTTTGATTCAGCAAGCTGATGAAGGGTATCTGTTTCTTGATGAAGTCCACCGCCTTAGCAGTGAAAGTCAGGAAAAGCTGTTCCTTCTCATGGATAAGAATGAGTATAGAAGAATTGGGGAAACCGATACGGTGCGCAAAGCACATGTCCGTATGATTTTTGCAACCACAGAGGATCCGCAAACGGTTTTAACACATACTTTGCGCAGAAGAATACCTATGATTATACACATACCATCACTGCAAGAACGTCCGATAAAAGAAAAACTTGAGTTGATTCGTTTATTTTATTACAGGGAATGTCAGGTATTTGAGCAGGAGGTATGTGTGCGTTCGCAAGTTATCAACCTTTTGCTTTCCTTACACGCAGAAGGAAATGTGGGAAGTCTACAAAATATTATTCGATATAGCTGTGCTTCTGCATTTCATTCCAGTCAAAAAAGAGATCAAATTCTGGTAGATGTTCCATCCCTTCCGGCAGATTGCAAGCTATCACAAATAGAAATGAAGGAATATGTGAAAGAAGACTTGGTGGTACATCGTCTTCAAAAGTTACAAATGGAAAGAGAATTGCATCATGAGCAGGATTTAACAAATATCTTGCGTGAATTTCAATCGAATTATGTGGAAAGTAAACACGAGTTTCAAGATATAGGAACGATGCAAAAAGCACTGTATCGCATTCTGGATACATATCACTTAGCTCCTGAACATGCTTTACAGGCTTCTCTGATTGAAGTTGTGATAACAGATTTTGAAGAAAAAAACGGCATCCATTTAGCTATGAATACCGGTAAAATTATCACTTGTTTATTAGAACGCTATGGAGAAGATTGTTTCAAAGATTTGGATAAATCCTTTACAGCAGAAATTCAGCGATTAGAAGGTTATCATTTTAAATTATTTTCCGTGGCACAGCGTCTTATTTATCAACTAGAAACAGCACTTGGTATTCATATGCGTTCACATTTACAATTCTATATTCTTCTTTATATCATTGTTACCAATTGCGGAAGTAAGGCGGTATGTTGTAATGCTTTGATTATGGCGCACGGAAACTCTACCGCAACCTCTATTTCCTCAGCCGCAAATGAAATGCTGGAGGAATATATATTCGAGGCTTTTGATATGCCGATTCACACATCCTATGAACTGTTTTCAACACTCCTTAAAAAGTATATGGAAAGAATCAATCCGAACTATCCTACACTTATCCTTGTTGATATGGGATCCCTGATGGAAATAGACAAGTATATGGAAGTAAACGATTATCAAGAAATCGGTATCATAGATTCTGTTAGTACAGCGTTGGCTTTGCAAGTCGGCGATATGATTCGTAAAGAAGTACCGATTGCTAAGCTTCTGCAGGATATTAGTGAACAAACAAAGCTGCACTATCGCTATTTACCTCCGAAAAAACGTAAGAAAGCTGTTGTTTGTGTATGCATTTCCGGTATTGGAACAGCGGAAAAGATAAAAGATATTATGAAGGATTTTGTACAGCCGGAATATGAATTATTGACCTGTGATTATATGAAAATTATGAAGGAGGGGAAAAACAATCAGGTATTTCATGACTATGATGTACAATGTTTGGTTGGAACATCAGATTTGGATGTTGCAGATATGGATTGTATCAATATTAACCATCTTATGAATAATGAGCAGACACAGGATATTGCAATCTTTATGGATAAAATTGTCGGAGCAGATGCACATGCTGATTTTAATTTGATTCAACAAAAAATTATCAAATCATTTTCTCTAGAAAATTTAATCAATCGTCTGGTGTTTTTGAATCCGCAGACCATTATTGATGATGTAGAAACTGTAATATTTGACACTGAAATTGGGATGCATTTAAAGTTTGACACTGATATACGTATGATGTTATTTCTTCATGTAGCAGTTTTAATTGAACGTGCTTTATTAAAGAATTGTGATGAGGATATTTACCAAAGTGAAGCATGGATGCTGGAACATAAAAGTGAAATTAAGCTGATATCTAAAGCGTTTTCAAGAGTTGAGAAGAAGTTCAATATTCATATAACAGATGCAGAAATTGTAAGTATTCTTTCTATGATTCAAATGCGGAAATAAAAGTTGACACAAAATTGGCACGTAAATTGCTAGAACACTGGTGAAAGGTGGTGATCGACGTATGTATAAAATTTTACTTGTATCACATGGTGTTATTGCCAAGGGGTTTTATGACACAATGCCGATGATACTGGGAACGCAGGCAGATGTAGCTTATGCATGTCTTGATGAAACCGGATCCGTAGAACAATTTGAAAAGACTGTAATACATCAGCTGAATGAGGTATGGGGGCAAGATGAAGTTCTTGTGCTGGCAGACATGATGAATGGGACGCCATCCAGAGTAGCAGCACAGCTAATTTCACAGCGTTCCTGTAAAGGATTGATTCTATGCGGAATGAACCTGAATGTACTGCTGGAAGCCTATATGAAACGCAATGAGGATCTTCAGATAATAGCGCAGGGACTTCTGACATCTGGGAAACCATCTTTTATGGAACTATATGCTTCAACGAATGAAGGAAATGAATAGGAGGAAATAGTATGGAAATACAATTTTGGCAAATTTTACTATTATCAGCATTTGGCTTTTTAGCGATTTATGACGATCTTAATACAAAAGTTGGTATTTTTGAACCAGTTGTTACCGGTTTGTTTGCCGGGCTAATCATGGGAGATGTAAAAATAGGACTTGAGATTGGTGGTACACTACAATTGATGGTACTAGGTATCGGAACATATGGTGGTGCAAGTATTCCTGATTATATGGCTGCTGCAATCATATCGACAGCATTTGCAGTAGCAAGCAATCAGGGAATAGAATTTGCACTTGCATTAGCGGTACCGATTGGATTATTACTAATGCAGATGGACGTTCTTGCTCGTTTTATCAACTCATTCTTCCAGCATCGTGCAGAACATGCATGTGAACAACATAATTACAAGAATGTTGAAAGATGGCACCTTACAGGAATCTTATCTTGGGGATTATCACGTTTCATTCCGATTTTCTTAGCATTGTACTTCGGATCAGATATTGTAGAAAAGGCAATTGAAATTGCACCACAGTGGTTGATGGATGGACTTAAAATAGCAGGTGGAGTATTACCGGCACTTGG
The DNA here is from genome assembly GCF_024463855.1 of Clostridium sp. DFI.1.208. Lineage (NCBI taxonomy): Bacteria > Bacillati > Bacillota > Clostridia > Eubacteriales > Clostridiaceae > Clostridium > Clostridium sp. DFI.1.208. Next base: position 15,730 of record NZ_JANGCA010000005.1, read on the forward strand.
TGTAGCGATATTGCTTCGCTATCTTCCAATTAAAAACTTCTATGGATATCTTATTATTGGTTTTGTATTAGCAAGCTATATGCAATTACCAATGCTTGCTGTTGCACTTGTAGGTGCAGGTCTGGCTTTGATTCGCTTTAAGCAAATTACAAGTAATGAACCAATGGTATCTGCTGTAGATCGTGGAGGAGATTTTTATGAAAACGAATAATCATTATGAGGTAACGAAAAAAGACTTAAATAAAAGCTTTTTCCGTTGGATTACACACGGACAGGACGCTTGGAGTTATGAAAAAATGCAGGCACTTGGATTTGCGTATTCTGTTATGCCTATTCTGAGAAAAATTTATAAAGATGATGAAAAAGGTATGCATAAATCAGTGATTAATCATATGCAATTCTTTAATTCAGGCTCCTATTTAGTACCTTTGATTATGGGGATTTCTGTTGGTATTGAGGAAAAGGAAAAAGAAAATAGTACAGAAGTTGTAGCTGCTATAAAAACAGGGCTTATGGGACCGTTAGCAGGTATTAACGATACATTATTTCAAGCAATTATTAAAACCGTTTTCGGTGCTATCGCAGCATATATGGCACTGGAAGGAAGCACAGTTGGAATTTGGTTATGGATTGCAGCAAATCTTGCGAAAGTGTTTGCATCCTATGAATTGATGCATCTTGGATATAAACAAGGTGTTAAGCTTGTTAATACGATGGAAACACAGCTGAAGAAGATTACTGAGTGCGCTAATATTCTAGGTATCATGGTTATTGGTGCATTGATACCAAGTGTTGTAAAAGCAAATTTTGCACTTGTATACAAAAGTGGAGAGATAGAAATGGAATTACAATCTTTTGTAGATAAAATTATGCCATCCCTTCTTCCAGTTTTGATTGTTGCAGGTGTCTATTGGTTATTAGGGAAAAAGAATATAAATTCTACAAAAGCTGTATTGATTCTAATCGCATTTTCGATTCTCTGCGGTTTCTTTGGAATCTTAGGGTAGGTGAATTATATGGAAGGAATTGTACACGTTAGAATTGATGATCGAATGATTCATGGTCAGGTAGCAGTTTTTTGGAGTAATAATTTTCGAGTAAATCGAATCATGGTAGCGAATGATGCTTTGGAGAATGATGAAATAACAAAAAGTGCTTTGCGTATGGTAGTACCTACAGGAATGAGTACCTCCTTACTTACTGTAAATACTGCAGCTAAAAATATTCTTGCCGGAAAATATAAAGGACAGCGCGTACTGTTAGTTTTAACTACACCGGTCACAGCGGTAAGATTGATGGATATGGGGGTAAAAATCGAATCTATTAACGTTGGTAATATGTCAAATAGAGAAAATACGGTACAGATTAAACGTACTGTCAGTGTAACGCAAGAAGAAGCAGACGCATTCCGCGAATTGCATAAACGCGGAGTGGAATTAACAAGTATGATGGTTCCAGATGAACCTAAATCATATATTATGGACTATCTGGAAAGGAGTGATTAAAGGACATAATGAACAAAGCAAAAGATATTTTATTTATTCTAATAGGTAATTTGCTCATTACATCAGCGTATGCCTTTATAACTGTTCCGCATGAAATAGTTAATGGAGGAATCACAAGCTTCTCCATGGTGATAAGTAATATTATTCATTGTGATATATCGTTAATAACAAATCTAATAACCATTATTTTATTGGCACTTTGTTTATTCGGATTGGGGAAAGAAACCTTTCTAAAATCAATTTTCAGCAGTTTATGTTATATGGTATTATTTAGCTTTTTTCACTCATTGGGGTTTACATTGCATATGAATCAGGTTGTCTGTCTAATCATAGCAGCAATTATGGTGGGATTCGGATATTACTTTTGTATTATTGCCAATTCAAGTACGGTAGGTTTTGATGTGATTGCGTTGATTGTTAATAAACGCAATGCGTCTATTTCAATAGCAAAGACTATGCGTTTAATCAATATAATCGTCATCCTTTTAGGATTCCTTACCTATGGGGTAACGTCCATTATTATGGGGATTGTGTTTGCATTGATTCAAACAAAAGTGTTGGATGTATTATTGAATATAGATGTAGCCCCCAGATTGTTGAGAAAAATGCATAGCTGAAAATATTAAAAGAGCAGTTATTATAAGTATTATAGGAAAAGAGGTAACGAAGTGAAAAAAATTAAAATCGGAGTGGTAGGAGCCGGAATTTACGGTACTTATCATATCCATACATATATCTGTGACCCGCATGTGGAAACGGTGGTGTTCTGTGATTTGAATGATGAGCGCAGGGCAGCCACACAAAACCGCTATCAGATCAGGGGATATGCAGATGTCAGGGAAATGATTGTGGCAGAGAAGCTGGATGCAGTTAGTATTGCGACACCGGATCCATATCACTATGAACCGGCAAAGGCTGCCATGGAGGCAGGTATAAAGTATCTGATGATTGAAAAGCCGCTGGCAACCTCCGTAGAAGAATGTGAGGAACTGATTGCCATGGCAGAGAAGTACGGTGTGCAGATCGCCGTAGACTTCCATAAACGCTGGGATCCAGCCTATAACAATATGCGGGATGAAATCCATATGGATAAAGAAAACATCATCCGCGGCTATATGTCACTGGATGATGTGATAGATGTTCCTATGAACTGGTTTACCTGGACAGATCAATCCTCTCCCTCCTGGTTTCTCGGTGTACACTGCTATGATCTGATTCGCTATTTGAGCGGCAGTGAGGTGGAGAGTGTGTATGCAGTGGGAAATAAGGAAGTATTAAAAAAGCAAGGCTATCACACCTATGACAGTATCCAGGCCATTCTGACAATGCAGGATGGAAGCAACTGGACGGTGGAAAACTCCTGGATTCTTCCCAATACCTATCCCAAATCAAATGACGGACAGCTTGTGATCGTGACGGAGCACAAGTATCTGAAGAATGAATCCTATCGGGGAGTAAAAACCTATACTGACAAAAAGGCAAGTCTGCCGAACTATATCTTCATGAAGTTTGATGAACATCATGCAAGCGGCTTTGGACTGGAGCCGATGCAGGAATTCGTCAGCGACATCGTAAACCAGCGGGCATTCCGGACAAATGCCTATGACGGTTTACAGGCGACGAGAATTGCTGCAGCAGTGCATGCATCCGCAGAAAGCGGCAACGTAATTCATTTATAAAAGAACAGGGCAGGACGATCTGATAGCTTGCAAGTACAGTATACTACAACAATCAGCTCTCATGCTGCCCTTTTCTAATATGGGAAAAGAATTCAATGCCTATATGCAAAAATTGTGTGTAAGCACAGCTATGGAAAGCAGAAAGGGGCATATATGATACAATTAAAATCAGAGGAGCTGGAAGCAAGCATTGATCCCTTTGGTGCACAACTAACAAGCATACGGGGAACAAAAGACAATATAGAATATCTTTGGAAGAAAGATCCTGAAATATGGAATAGTTCAGCCCCAATCGTATTTCCTATTATCGGAAAGCTAAACAATATGGAGTATAAGCTGGATGGAAAACGGTATTCCATGAAATCAAACGGACTGATTCGTTATGAACTGCTACAGGTACTTTATACAAGTGAAAATAAGGCAATCCTGCAGTTCACATCAAATCAGGAAACCTACAGGCGATATCCGTTTCATTGTCATGTGGTTCTGAGCTTTACATTGAATAAAGACACTCTTCGTGTGCATACGGATATATACAATGATGACGATAAGGATATGTTATTTAATTACGGGGGCCATCCAGGATTCCGTATACCTCTACAGAATAATGAATCCAGTGATGATTATTATGTTGAATTTGAAAAGCCAGAGAATGCATGGATTTATGAGGTGTGTGAAAGCGGTCAGCTGACTAGAAAACAGCGGCAGTTCTTTCATGATGAAAGGAGATTCTTTTTGCGCAGAGAATTGTTTATGAAAGAGGCATTGGCATTTCAGGATGTTTGCTCTGAGGCGGTGGCAATCCGTAATCTACATAATAAAAAGGCTGTTGTTTTGCGTTTTTCAGATTTCGATGGATTGGGTGTGTGGTCACCATGTAAAAACCACCCCCTTCACTTTGTTTGTCTGGAGCCCTGGATGGGCCATGCTGATTTTATTGATTTCAACGGCGATTTGAAAGATCGCCCTGGCATGAAAAAGCTGACGGCACATGATATGTTTTCCTGTGAATATGAAATACAGATTCAACAGGATATGTAAGCTTCATATAGAAAGATGTATAGTATTTATCATTTTAAGACATGAACGAAACCAGACTATAATATAGGCATATATCTGATGAAATGTATTCAGACGTTTAATAAACGACTTGGTGCATTCATGCTGATGAGCAGATATATGTCTTTTTCTACGTTTGATGCTTTAAGTACCATATATCTGAATTTTGTGATTGCACACGAGCGCAATGATTATGCCTTATTGAATACGAGTTCCTTTTCGTTTAACGGTAGAAATTTCCTCATTGTCATTTACCTCCGCTATGTTTTTTAGTGTTTTCTTTATCCATGATGGGATACCCTTGGTATCCTGGATTAAATTTTCTTTAACATTTTTCTCGCAGTAGGCGCAAAGCCGTTGAAATTCCTGCTCAGTCAGATTATCCTTTCCTATTTCACGTATTGCCTGTATCACCATGGCTAGTGGTTTTGAGAACTGCAAGGCATGTATTTGACTGGTGTGTTTAAAGCGTATTAAATTATTACGATATACATAATCACGATACGGCCCGGTACTGATATATACGAGATCATTCGGTATCTGTGTGGATAAGCCCAGATTATTTAAGGCAGCCTCTCCAGCTGGAAGTATGCTCAATCCGTATTTCTCTGCAATCTTCTCTGCCATTTCCTGCACAGAAGGAAAAACTTCTTTATTTGCTGCCTCTATATAATAAGGATGTTAGAATAACGTTATGAAGTAACAAAAAAGGAGAACCCGATATCATGAGTTCTCCTCTTTTCAACACTTATAAACTGCGTCCCAGCTCGTACGCCTCATTCGGATAAACCGAGTGCTCAATATCCTCTCTGACATACATTCCCAATGCATACACACTGCCGATGCATGTCCAACGCATATAGCGGAAAGCATCTGCAAAATGGTGCTTTAATGCGTCAAATGTCCAGTCCTCCGTATCGCCGCAGGTGGCTAAAACGATGGTTTTTTTCTGCTGCTCCCGTAATGCACTGTTGTTCGCATAGAAGCGGTCGAATACGGCTTTGAGCTGCGCACTCATCCCAAAATAATACAATGGTGTAACAAACACGACCAGCTCTGCATCCGCGAGCATTGGATTCAACTTTTCCATTCCATCCTTAAACACGCAGCCATTTCCTGCTGTACGGCAGGTATCACAGGCAATGCATGGATGGACATCCTCTCTGGCAGCATGAAACACATGGATGACATGCCCTTTTTCCTGTGCTCCCCGTATAAATTCCTCCATCAGTCGTGCAGACGTACCTTTTACATGCGGACTTCCGTTGATAACAAGTATGTTCATAATTGTGCTCCTTTTCCTCTTTACTACGTATGATACCACTTCATGTCCTGGAAGTAAATCGTACTACGAAGATCCTAATCAGATATCCTTCATCAATGATCCTGTTCATCATAGAAACAACAGATATTGTTATATAATGAAGATATCGATATAATATAGAAAACAGTAAATAAACAGATATTTGCAATAAAAATGAATGAACAAACAAAATAAAAATTTGAGCTGCAAAGCATTTGATGCAGAGTTTATAAAAAATAAAACGAAGGAGAAAGGAATATGAAAATTATCACCGTGTGCGGAAGCCTGAAATTTAAGGATGAGATAATGAAAATCACTGAGGAAATGACATTGCAGGGGAATTGTATGTTAAGTATTGTATATCCGGCAGATTCAGGTAAAACAGTGTATACAAGAGAAGAAAGGGAGCTGCTTGGCAGGATGCATAAAGAACGCATACGTATTTCCGATGCCATCCTGGTCGTTGCAATCGATCATTATATTGGCAGCAGCACACAGGGTGAAATTGATTTCGCAAAAGCTTTAGGAAAAGAAATCATATATTATACGGGGATTGCCACTTCCAAATAGCTATCGGATTTATCCTCTGGTTTTTTATGCACAGGTCAGTGATGTACGATAACAGGGGCATCGCTAAGCGAAAAATAAAGACGAATGTATTCTAATACCCGAAGGAAATCACAGGAATCGCCTGTTTTGGAAATGTTAAGAAAAAGCATGACAAAACTGTAAGAATAGGGTAAGGAAATCGTATGGTATGGATAAGCTTTCTACGTTATACTGATAGTAACAAAAGGAGGCTGAATGCATGACACAAAAAACAATGACCGTTCTGCTTGCCACTGCCTTTCTGGTTGGCGTTGGATACAAGGCGGTGCGTCACGTATTTCCAAAAAGCAGATAATCAGTATACGAATACATAAGAAAGTCATGAAAAGCCGCAGAGGACATCTGCGGCTTTTCATACACCTGTGGGATATGAAAATCGCTGTAAACACGGATAGCTGCTAGTGCCACCTCATAACTACCTACCCCATAGATGCTTTGCTGGGAAATTTCCTGTAAAAAGGGAAAAATTCCTAGTTCTGCGACCTTGGGACGAAACGAACCGGATTGCTTGTGGATGGTAAGCCTTTTACGATACAATAGCGGTGTTAATGAAAACCTTTACATGTAATTGGGAGAATTGGAGGATGTTATGAAACAGAAGATTCAAAAATTTGGAGGGGCCATGTTTACACCGGTGCTGCTGTTTGCTTTTGCCGGAATCATGGTCGGTCTTGCGACGACCTGTATGAATCCGCAGATCATGGGGGATCTGGCGAATCCGGAATCCATATGGTACAAATTCTGGGCGATGATCAGTGCCGGTGCGAATACGGTATTCAATCAGCTGCCTGTCCTGTTCGCAGTTTCTCTGCCGATTGCGCTTGCGAAAAAGCAGAATGCCAGAGCATGCATGGAAACCTTTGTGATCTATATCACGTTCAACTACTTTGTCAGTGAATTTTTAAACCAGTTTGGCGCTTCACTGGGCTTTGATTTTGCCGCTGAGGTAGGCGGTACCAGTGGTCTTGCCATGATTGCCGGCATCAAAACGCTGGATACCGGAATGATTGGAGCAATCCTGATTGCAGGTATCGCGATTTACCTGCACAATAAATTTTATGACAAGGAGCTTCCGGATTATCTCGGTGTCTTCAAGGGATCTGCCTTTGTTGTCATGATCGGCTTCTTCGTCATGATTCCTGTCGCTATCCTCATTGCACTTGTATGGCCGCATGTACAATCCGCCCTATTGGGTTTGCAGGGCTTCTTCAAGGCGAGTGGCGCTGCCGGTCTGTTCACATATAATCTGTTACAGAAGCTGCTGCTGCCATTCGGTGTTCATCACTTTATCTATGCACCGGTTCTGTTTGATAACGTCATTGTGGACGGTGGTACGATATCCTATTGGGCACAGCATCTGCCGGACTTTGTCAACTCCTCCAAGCCGCTGATTGAGCTGTATCCGCTGGGTGGCTTCTCCAATGGAGAGCTTGCGAAAATCTTCGGTGTCATCGGTGTTGCCCTTGCCTTCTATAAAACAGCACGTCCGGAAAAACGGAAGATGGTTGTCGCACTGATGGTGCCTGCCTGTCTGACAGCCATGATGACCGGGATTACGGAGCCGCTGGAATTCACCTTCCTGTTTGTGGCGCCTGTGCTGTATGTTGTCTATTCTGTCCTGTCCGCACTGCTTGCGGTGGTCATGCTGCTGTTCGGTGTCATTGGAAACTTCGGTCAGGGTATTCCCAACATCATTTTCCTGAATCTGATACCACTGTTTAAAAATCATGAAATGATGTATGTCTGGATGCTTGTCATCGGTGTTGCCTTTACCGCAATTTACTATTTTGTATTCAAATTCATGATTCTGAAATTTAACTACGCAACGCCGGGACGAGAAGCGGTGGATGAGGATGCCAAGCTGCTGACAAAGGATGAGTACAAGGCATTAAAGGATGAGAAGAAAAGCACCGGAAGTGACCGCTTTGATGTAAACGGCATACTATCCGCACTGGGCGGTGGAGAAAACATTCTGGAAATCAGCAACTGTGCAACACGCCTGCGCTTGCTTGTTAAGGATGAAAAGGCGGTACAGAGCCTGGAAGAATTTAAGAAATACGGGGCAATCGGCCTTGTGAAAAACGGCACCTCCATTCAGGTCATCATCGGTCTGGATGTACCAAAGGTAAGAGAACAGGCAGAGCTTCTGCTTGGAAGAGAATAACGAGTATAGTTTATAACGACAGCCCTTAAAAACGGCTGATAAAGGAGGATACTGATATGAAGAAATTTTCAATATTGATTGCAGGGGGAGGAAGCACCTATACACCGGGTATCGTTTTGATGCTGCTGAGCCATCTCGACCGCTTTCCGCTTCGCTCTATCAAGTTTTACGACAATGATGCGGAGCGTCAGAAAATCGTTGCGGATGCATGCGAGGTCCTGATTCGGGAGCGGAATCCGGAGATCAGCTTTTTGGCGACTACCGATCCGGAAACAGCCTTTACGGATGTAGACTTCGTCATGGCACATATTCGTGCGGGAAAATATGCAATGCGTGAGCTGGATGAAAAGATTCCGATGAAATACAATGTCGTTGGACAGGAAACCTGCGGACCCGGAGGAATTGCATACGGTATGCGTTCCATCGGTGCGATGCTGGAGCTCGTGGATTACATGGAGAAATATTCACCGCAGGCATGGATGCTGAACTATTCCAATCCTGCCGCAATCGTAGCAGAGGCGACAAGAAAGCTGCGTCCGAAATCCCGCATTCTCAATATCTGTGACATGCCGATCGGCATTGAACGTCATATGGCGGAAATCCTGCATCTGAATTCCAGAAAGGATATGGATATCTCCTATTACGGACTCAACCATTTTGGCTGGTGGACAAGCATTCGGGACCATGCGGGAAATGATTTGATGCCTGCGTTAAAGAAACACATCAAGGAAAAGGGGTACTGTGTGGAAGCGCAGATGTATCAGCACACGGATGACAGCTGGACGGATACCTTCCAAAAGGCAAGGGATGTCTATGCACTGGATCCGGATACCCTGCCAAATACCTACCTGAAATATTACTTCTACCCGGATTATGTTGTGGCGCATACCGATCCTGCTTATACCCGTGCCAATCAGGTAATGGATGGCCGTGAGAAATTCGTGTTTGGGGAATGCCGCAAGATTGCAGAGGCACAGAGCAGTGAGGGTGCTGATCTTCATATTGACGAGCATGCATCCTATATTGTCGATCTGGCATGTGCACTGGCATACAATACGAAGGAGAAGATGCTGTTGATTGTGGAAAACAACGGAGCTGTACAGAACTTTGACCCAACTGCAATGGTTGAGGTACCTTGTCTGGTGGGAAGCGATGGTCCGCAGGCATTGTGTATCGGGGATATTCCACGGTTCCAGAAGGGATTGATGGAGCAGCAGGTTGCTGTGGAAAAGCTGGTTGTGGAAGCATGGGCGGAACAGAGCTATCAGAAGCTGTGGCAGGCGCTGACGCTGAGCCGCATGGTACCAAGTGCAAGTGTTGCAAAAGCGATTCTGGACGAGCTGATCGAGGCGAATAAGGAGTACTGGCCGGAATTAAAATAAGAATATAAAAAATTATGTTATTGTTATAGATATAGAAGAGAACACCCGTAATTGCATACGCTTATGCATATGGGTGTTTTTTTGCTGTATCCTGCGTAGGAATGCTGTGATCTTTTTCAGAATTGCTGGCGTATGGTTGAATTCATGATATAATCGTAGAGAATGAGGTGAAGGATCATGAAACTTGCAGAGCTAGTCAATCAGCATTATAAGGAGCTGTCCTCCAATGACCTGTATATTTGGGACTACATACAGGCGCATCGAAAGGAATGTCAGAATCTGTCCATCGTTGAGCTTGCACAGCGCTGCCATGTTTCCAAAACGACGATCCTGCGCTTTGCCCAGAAGCTGTCATTAAAGGGATACAGTGAGCTGAAGGTATACCTGAGCTGGGAAAACCGGCCATCCGAGGATATGGTGATTGATGAGCATCTGATTGAGCATGTATGTGATACAAGCAAATACGCCATTGATGAGCTGCGGGAGCGTGATTTCACGGATATCTGTGAAATGCTGTATCATTCCGGACGCATATTCGTATATGGAACAGGAGCTTTGCAGGATTCTGTGGCAAGGGAGCTGCAGCGTATGTTTTTGTATTGCGGGGAATTTGTCTATGTCCTATCCGGTGAAAAGGAAACGGAAATGGTTCTGCCCTTTTTAAAACGCGATGATGTTGTTATTTTGATTTCACTGCGTGGAGAAGGAGAGCTAATCAATGAGTTTGCTGCTCAGCTGCGTCTTAGAAGCATTAAAACGATATCCATGACACGGCTGAAAAATAATGAGCTCGCCCTTAAATGTACAAAGAGCATCTATATCACTACCTCACAGGTGATGATTGGTAATCATATTCTGCATGAGGCGGCAAATCTGTATTTTGTATTGGCAGAGCTGTTGTTTCTGCGCTATTCCCAATATAAACAGAAACAGGATGGTATAGGAATAGGATAACCGCAAAATGGCGGTTTTTTCTTTGAAAACTCTTGCGGAAGACGCAGGGGAATCGTCTACAATAGGGGAAGAGGTGAAGAATATGTATCAGATTCATGAGGTGTGCGAACGCTGTCATCTAAGCAGAAAAGCAGTTCGTCTGTATGAGGAAAAAGGACTCTTGCATCCGGGAAGAATACAGGGAAATCGAATATATAATAAAGAAGATGTATTGCGTCTGCATTGTATCAGCTATTATCGTGGACTTGGGTTTTCTCTGGAACAGATTCAGCAGCTGTTGCATGGCAGCAGTGAAAAATGCTTGAAGGAGCTGCTTGTGACACATAAAGAGCAGCTGGATCGAAAGCTGGAGGAAAAGCAGGATCAGCTGCGGGCTGTAAAGAATGTTATACATGCAATCCGGCAGCATGAGGAATTTGATATCACTGCAGCGGTATCGGATGAACAGCGTGACGATGATTGTGTGGAGGGGATGCTGATCTGGAAGTGGAATTCCATCTATCAGATTTATGACTACCGATGCAGTAGAAAGACCTATCGCCATGCAGTTATTTCCGCACGTCTGTTTTGTGCAATTCTTGTGATTGTACTGGTGTTTGCATTGCTGGAGAAGGGAGGGATTCTGTAATGAATACCATACGTGAGCTTGCGGATTCCTGCAATATCAGTGTACGAACACTGCAGTATTATGATCAGATTGATCTTTTGAAGCCCAGCGGTTATCAGGGGCGCATTCGCATGTATGATGAAGCAGCAAAGGAAAAACTGAAAGGTATCCTTGCATGGAAGGTTCTGGGTCTAAGTCTAGAGGAAATCATAAAGCTTCAGCAGGGAGCTATGGATCAGGAACAGCTGTTGATTCTGCTGGAACAGAAAAAGGAACAGCTTATGATGGCAAAGGATGTTTTACTTAAAAATCAGATGCAGGTGGATGACATATTGTATCATATCCGGCAGTCTAAGGAATGGAATCCCGGCGACTATACGGAAGTTTTATCACTGCAAACCATGGATCGTCCGTATTCACTGACTACACATCTGGTTGCGTTACTGCGTAATATGACGCTGTTAAAGATGATCATTTTAATATTTTACATGTTGGATGCCCTCTGTATTGCCGCACTTGTCGCAAAATGTGCAACCCTTCTAATCCCATAGGACAATAAATCACAATTCAGATGCTTTGATAGAAACAAATTGAAAACGGCGATGTGCTTATTCGTATTCGGAGCGATTTCGTATTCATGCAGAGGCTAAGCTGAATGAGAAGATAATCTTATACATCCGTCGTTTCCCTACCGGGTAAACTGTTGTATAATAGTGATATTGATCATACAAGGAGACGAAGGATATGTCACAGAAAAAAATTACCTATATCAAGCTGCTGCATCAGCTGGAAAAAAAGATGAAGACCAAACGACTAGAGGGAAAGGTCGCTATACAGAGAGAAGAATTTGAAATTCTGTTATCCGGAATACCTTCTATTTTAAACGGATACGATCTGATAAAGCTTGAGGTAGGGGATAAAATCAGCCGTGATGCTTTACGCAACCATTTAAAAGAACAGTTTGAAATCATTGATAAAGATAGTGCAATCAGGGCAATCAAAGCCTTTTTGAATGATAATGTGCAATGGCAGTACGAACAGTTTCTGGGCTTTTGGAGGGATGAACCTCAGTTTGATTTAGAAGAGCTGGATGAAAAAGCAAGGCTATTCTTTGAGGGCTGTAAAACCTTTGCGAAGCAGTTTTATCCATTTCTGAAGGAACAAGGCTTTGCCGGTTTTGATTATGGAGAATGTGTCCGCATGATTCGGGAATGCTATGCTGTGGAAATTCTGGATCGGGAAACGGCGGAAATGATGCTGCAGGATATCGGAACCCGGGCATTTCGACAGTTTGACAGCTGGGAGGAATATGCGATCAGCTATCTGTGCGGAGGCTGTTATTTTATGTTCCGCAGCTCCGGGATGAATAATGATTATGGAAGTATGATGTTTCAAAATGAGCTGCAGGCGATTGAAAAGCTGTTTTTTGAAAATCGTACCAACGTATGGAACCGTTATGCATGGCTGGAGGGAAAGAAGTATTTCCCATGCATCAAAGAAGGAAAAAAGCTGATTGACAGCACGTTGGGCTGCTTTGTGACAGATCGTGTCAGCATCGATCAGGAGGACATCTGCTATATGGTACGCGAGGAACCCTCCAAAGACAATCCGGACAGCGGCTGGAGAATCTTCGCAGGAGATGAAACACAGGAGTATATCGATGATATTGAGCATACACAGGTTTTCGCTTTAAATACCGTATGCAACTATGATCCGGAAATCATTCCGTTTCTTGACGAGCCTGTTGGTACGGTGATTGTGCGCAATCGGGAAGGAAAGTTTGAAATCGAGGAAAAGCAGGCACAATAACAGCTTATCCATATAGGGCTTTATATTATGTTTATAGTGTAGCGGGTAAACAGCTTATATATAACATAAGGTTTGGACTTGATCTGAATTCAGATTGTCTGAACCTTTTTCATATCCATGCTGGGTGGTTATTGGCCCTAAGCAAACAAGGAGTGAAAAAAAGCTTGAAAAACAGATATCCTTTATAGTTGTTATTGACAGAATACAAATACCATGATAGTGTATTACTGTAGTTAGTACACTAATACACTGGAGGTGCAGTTGATGTTTGTAATTGACACGCAAAGCAAGCTTCCGATATTTGAACAGCTGAAAAAGCAAATACTGGAGTTTATCACAATTGGTATTCTATCACCAAACGACAAACTTCCTTCTGTTCGTGCCATGGCTTCGCAGATTGGTGTAAACCCCAACACGGTTGCCAAAGCCTATCAGGAGCTGGAAGAGCACGGATATATTTATTCGGAGAAAGGAAAGGGATGCTTTGTGGCAGACAATGAATCCGATAAGCTGATACGGGAAGAAAAGCTAAAGGACTTTAAGGGGACGGTTCGTGATATGAAGCAGCATCATATCGAAAAGGAAGCACTCTATAAAGCGGTGGATTCCGTATATGAGGAGGGAAAGGATCATGCTTAAAATCAGGTCACTGACAAAGAAGTTCAAGGATAAGACCGTGCTGATGGATGTAAACCTGGATATTCATAGCGGGAGTGTATTCGGTCTGATTGGTCCCAACGGATCCGGTAAATCCACGCTGCTGAAAATCATGGCGGGTATTATGAAGCCGGATTTGGGATGTATCTGTATTGACGATGAGAAGGTATTTGATAATCCCGGGGTGAAACGTGATATTCTGTTGATCAGTGATGATCCGTTTTATTTCTTCAATGCCACATTAAAGGATATGAAGGAATTTTACCGTGTATGGTATCCAAATCTCAGCGATGAAATCTACGAGAAGTATCGCGCTATCTTCAAGCTGGATGAAAATAAGACACTGAAGAATTTCTCCAAGGGCATGAAGCGGCAGTCCTTTATTGTTCTGGCTCTTGCCATTTCACCGAAGTATTTGTTTCTGGATGAGGCGTTTGACGGCCTGGATCCGGTGATGCGGCTGACCTTTAAACGGGCAATCAGTAAAATGATTGAGGAAAAGGAAATGACGGTAATCATATCCAGCCATAATCTGCGGGAACTGGAGGATATTTGTGATACATTCGGTATTTTGGAGGATAATACGATTCGTACGGCAGGCTATGTTGATGAGACGAAGGAAAATATCCACAAGATTCAGCTTGCGTTCAAGGAGGAGAAAAGTGAAGATGATTTTAAAGCCTTGGACCTGCTGTCAGTGCATGTGCAGTCGCGTGTAGTGAATCTGGTTGTTAAGGGAGATATTGAAAAGATTAAAAATTATTTGAATACAATGGACCCTCTGATGATGGAAGTTCTGAATGTCAATCTGGAGGAGGTCTTTATCTATGAAATGGAAAAGAAGGGGTATGGTGTTTATGATGAATGATTTTAAGGCCTATCTACGCTATTATGTAAACAGCAATAAACGGCTGTTGGTATTGGTTTTTATCATTCTGTTTCTGATAATGCCGTTCCTTACCTTTAATTATATGGGGCTTCCGCATGGCTCGTATTCCCTGGATACCTTCTATATGGGGTTCATCGCTCTGGGAGCGGCAACCTGTGCCGGAGGCTGTGTCCTTTCATATCTGATACCGATTTTCAATTTCCGTTATCTGTATAAGAAGAGAAGTCATGAGCTGTACTTCTCTTTGCCGATTCAAAGAAAACACCTGTTTCTATATAACTATATCAGCGGCTTGCTTGCCGTATTGGTACCGTTGCTGATCAACTATCTTCTGGGCTACCTTGTATTGCTGGGACTTGGATATCGGGAAAGACTGCTTTATATGCTGTTACCATTATTGTTCTTCCTCGGGTTATCCGTTCTGCTTTTGATTCAGTATACCATTTTCACCTTTCTGAGTGTGAAATGCAACAATCTGATTGATAGTATTCTTGTCAACGGTGCTTACGTTGTCATGCCGTTTATTGTCATACTGTCAGCAACGATTTTCTTTAGTAATCAGATAACGACGATTCTTGGAAATATCGGTGCATCACCAAGTGAATTCATTAACATGGGAATGATCCAGATGCTGCTTTCCATGCCGAGTACGATTTATGCTTTTCTATTTAACACACTATCTGCTATGGCTTCGGAAATGTATAGAACAGACAACCTGATAAATGTTTTTAACTGGCTGTACTTTCTATACTGGGGAATCATCGGAGTGCTTTGCTTCTGGTTTGGTTGGAAATCCTTTGTGCAAAGAAAACCGGAGGATGCAGAGCAGCGAACCGTTACATTATTTGGATTTCCTGTAATCATCACAGTCATCACCTTCTGTATGGTTTTATTAGTAATGAATGTGGATGGCGGTGTCGTTGTTCCAAGCTTGATTATACTGGTTGCTTATTTCTGTATGATATTCTTTTCCAATCGAAAGATACAGGTAAAAAAGCTTCATGTAATCGTATTTGCATTGCTTTATATGGGGACCTTCGGTTTTAGCTATATGTATACGCAGACAAAGGGACTGGGGATGGTAAAGGAATATCCATCCCTGACAGAAATGAAGCGTGTTGAGATTGATGTTCGATCATCCTATCTGGAAGATTCGTCTGCTATGTTATTCTATGATGCAAAGGAAAAAGAGTATTATGATGGCTACAGTACCGTTGTTCAGGATGAGGAAGGCATGAAATTTCTACAGAGTGTGCAAAAGAAAGCCAGTGAGCTGAATATAGAGGATTACTTTGTTGATGAGGCATATTATATCAATGTTTTCTATATCAAGCAGGATAATTCACAGGTTTATCGTTCCTATACGCTCAAAGGGAATAAGAAGAATAAGGAATATCTTCTGAAGCTGATGGAAGAGCTGAAGCATACGGAAAAATTCTCTGTTATGCAGCATTGAGAAATGAGTGGATAAGCTAGGAATCCTTGTTGCTGCTCAAAGCCTGAAAAGAAAAAGCCATTCATTTATCACAAAAGGATGGCTTTGCTGTTGAATGAAAGGTGTTAAATTGCATGATAGAATTCATAAGGGAATCGCAATGTGATACCTCTTATAGTAAGTAAAAAGCTCTCAGCATTCATGTGTGCAGAGAGCCTTTTTGCGTTGTACATTCTAAAACAGTAACACACAATTTATGTATGGAGATGTGTTACTAGGCGTTGCTTACAAATGACAGCTTATATCGTTGTGTCGGACTTGCTTATTCGTTCTTTGACAGACTCGAAGGTATCACACTCCAGAACTAAAGTGGATACAATATGTATTTGCTCCTCAGTTAATGCCTGCAGCCACATTGCGCAATCCTCATGATACTTGATTTGCATCTGTCTGTGTAAGAGCTGCCTTTCTCCTTCCAACTTACCTTCCATTTTTCCGGCAGCTTTTCCCTCTTCAAAGCTGTCATGCAAGCCGTTGCGATAACGTGCTTCTCCCATCTGAATCGCCATAGCCGTTGACCATAGCTCGTCATCCTTCTGCATTTCCTCATACTTGTTCATGAATACCTTCACCAGCCTTTCCTTTGACTTCAGTATATCATTTTTTTCATTATTTTCAAACAGGTATACCAGTTGTTCAAAGTCATTCAGCCTCAGTATTTCCTTCTCTCTTACAATGTCATTGATTGCCGGCATATGAACAAAGGTGCGAAGGATGAGAGGATAGTAGCTTTCATTCTCTCCCTGCTCATTGCGCATCTGATACTGATTGATCAGATTTCGGTTGTTCCATGCATACTCATCGATGAATATGATTTGATAAACCGGCTTTAATTGATCATAAAACTCACCGCTTTTCAGCTGATTGTTCAACGCTCTGGCGCCGTAAAATTCAAAGCGCATCATTTCCGCTATTCCTGCAAAAGTGGTCTGCATCTCGATATTGAAATGGCGATTCTGCTCATCCTTTACATGGACATCCAGAATGATGCGCTTCTTACCGATGATGCCCGGATCCAGATTCGGATTGAGTACGGTGCTTTCCTTTACCTTAATTCCGGTAACACGTTCAATAATGGTGTTACGGGCATACACAGAGCCTTCATCCTCACGGGAAAGGGTGTACTTAAAAAATAGATCGTTACTGTAGTTGAGCTGATTCATTGCATTTGACATTTTTATGTCCTCCATTCTGTAAGGACTCCTTACACTCTTCTATACGTTAAAAACATAGGGAATTCCTAAAAAATCCACGAATTATTGATAAAATTTGTTATTTTTCACGTTAAAAGGAATTTTAACTATAATGGCATTGTTTTTAAAGTGTTTCCTAAGCAATTTGCAAAACGATCTTTCACTTTCAAACAGTAAATGAAAAGTATCTGATGGTCCTGCGATTCGCAATATCTCACATGAAATGTTTCATGTATTCTTATGTGAATTTACAAAAAACCTATTGCTTTCGCAGAAACTTATTGCTATAATTGTATAGCACTTACTTTAAACCCACCTGAGGTTTAAGGCGGAAGGAGAGTTAAAATGAAAAAAGGAATTCATCCAGAGTACCACCGTATTATGGTAAAATGTACTTCTTGTGGAGCTGAATTTGAAACTGGTTCAACTAGCAAAGAGCTGCGTGTTGATACTTGTTCAAACTGCCATCCATTCTATACTGGACGTCAGAGATTTGCTGCTGCACAGGGACGTATTGAAAAATTCAACAAAAAATACGGACTTAAATAACAACAACTACAATGGGAAAGAGGCATATGCCTCTTTTCTTTTGCCTTATCTGTAAGCGCCTGCCCTGATGGCTATTTACAGGAACTGGATAAAAAAATAGCAAACAGTCAGGATATAGGATGAAAGAAAATGAAAGTTAAGTAACAGATGTAAAATGTACATACCGGAATCACTTTATGATATAATACAAATCGTAATGTTAGTGAGGAGTGTCGTTATGTATCAGCAGTATAAGGAAGGGTGGCTGGAGGTTATATCCGGCTGTATGTTTGCAGGAAAGACAGAGGAACTGATTCGACGTATTAAGGTGTTGGAATATGCAAAAAAGAAAATCGCTGTATTCAAGCCGAAAATCGATGATCGTTACAGTGAGGAATGTGTGGTATCGCACTGCGGAAGCACGGCAAAAAGCTTTGTGATATCCCGTGCGCATGAGATTTTTGATTACATAGATGACAGCTACGATGTGATTGCAATCGATGAGGTGCAGTTTTTCGATGAGGAAATCGTAGAGATATGCGATTACTTTGCGGACCATGGAAAACGGGTTATGGTTGCCGGACTGGATATGGATTTTCGTGGAGAGCCATTTAGCGTCATGCCGCAGCTGTTTACACATGCGGAATTTGTGACAAAGCTGACAGCGGTGTGTACAAAATGCGGAGCACCTGCTACAAGAAGCCAGCGACTGATTAACGGAAGAGCCGCTCGGTATGATGATCCGATTATTTTGGTTGGAGCAAGTGAGCAGTATGAAGCGAGATGCCGTCATTGTCATGAGGTTCCGGGAAAGCCTTTGATTCATAAATAAACAGAGAATTACTTGAAAGCAGATGATGTCAATGTGTGTGACAATCTGCTTTTTTTTGTAAAGGCATATCTGTATACTGCAGCTTTTCAAGAAACACCCGTATTTATTTCTGTTTTAGAATATAGCCTTTGTGTATGTTTCTTGCTTTAAATGTATACGAAGGTATTTTTATATAAAAGGATGGCGAAGGCTTGCCTATAGCGGTAAGTAGTTCTTTCATATGCGAGTCGTTTTATTTTTTGCACAACGTGAATGCTCATCATAGTGATGTGCAAACGTATACCCAAACATAGTACCTAACAGTTCTTGTGAAAACGGTTTCTATAAAATATACTTATTTTGTAAGGAAGAGCTTGCGCGCAACTATGATTTTCCTTTAAGGAAAAGGAGGTTTGATAAGATGAATGATACATTGATTTGTGATGAACTTTGCGAACTTGATTTAGATGTGAAGAGTACAGATGAGTTTTTTGAAGTCATGAGCAAAAAGGCAATGGATCTGGGCTACGTAACTGAACAATTTCTATCAGCCATAAAAAAAAGGGAACAGGATTATCCTACTGCATTGCCGGTAGAGCCGTATCCGGTTGCGATACCACATTCCGATCCCATCAATATCGTAAAGCAATTTATAGCACCAGTGCGTTTGAAAACTGCAATCGACTGGTGTGAAATGGCGAACAATGACAGCATTCTTCCGGTAAAAATCGTATTTCTTCTGGGCTTTAAAAGAGAAGAGGGGCATGTGGAAATTTTACAGCAGCTATTACAGAATTTCCAAAATGAAGATACGATGGAACGCTTATTGAAGGCCGCAACAAAGGAAGAATTTTTAGAAATTGTTAAGCATATGGAAGGGCTCTGATGAAAAAAGTGATCGTTGCTTGTGGGAATGGGGTTGCAACCTCTCAAACAGTGGCCTATCGAATCAATCGAATGCTGGAAAAAGAGAATATCACAAATGTCAGAGTGGAGGCAGTGAACTTGCGTTCTTTGCAAAGAGAGCTTCGCGGAGCTCTTGCCTATATTGATATCACGAATAGCCATATTGATTATGGTATTCCTACTATTAACGGACTTGCTTTTCTCTCAGGAGAACATAAAGAAGAAGCGTTTCAAGAGCTTATTGAAATCATAAAAAACAGTTAGGAGAATATTATGAAAAAAGTAATCGTAGCATGCGGAAGCGGAGTAGCTACCAGTCAGACAGTTGCATCAAAGGTAAATCGTTTGCTGAAGGAGAAAAACGTAGATGCGAAGGTAGAGGCGGTTGATTTAAAATCGGTAGACCGTTACCTTGTAGATGCTGCAGCATATATCACAATCACAAAGGTCACAAAGGAATATCCAATCCCTGTGATTAACGGAATCGCATTTTTGACTGGTATGAATCAGGAAGCGGAGCTACAGAAGCTGATCGAGGCCATAAACAGCGCAAAATAGAACTTTGAAAGAAGAGAAAGAAGGGAAATATAATGGAAATTTTATCAGATGTTGTTAATTATCTATTGAGCTTAGGTGCAGCAATCTTTGTTCCTATTATCATTATCATTGCCGGTTTGATTGTAAGAATGAAATTAAAGGATGCAATCTCAGCCGGTATCACTCTTGGTGTGGCGTTTACCGGAATGACGATGCTGATCAATTTTATGACAGGCGCCATTTCACCGGCTGCGGAAGCTATGCTGAAAAATACAGGGATATCCTTACCAATCGTTGATGGCGGCTGGACAACGATGTCAACCATATCATGGTCCTGGCCATATGCGTTCCTGATGTTTCCGCTCATGATTATTATCAATATTATCATGCTGGTTATAAAAAAGACGAATACCTTCAATGCGGATTTATGGAATGTATGGGGGAAAATATTTACAGCAGTTGGTGTTGTGGCAATCACCGGCAGTGTACCGCTGGCATTTCTGGTAGCCGCTATTCAGATTGTATTTGAATTAAAAACAGCGGATGTTCACCAGCGTAGAATTGAAGAATTATCCGGTATTCCAGGTGTTACCTGCACCCATAAGATGGTGCTGTTTGGAGCGCTGATGTATCCGATTGACTGCCTGTTGAAAAAGATACCGGCATTTAATAAAAAATTCGATGCTGCCGCATTAAAAGACAAGGTTGGTATTTTTGCAGAGAATCATGTATTAGGCTTTATACTTGGAGTTGTTTTCGGTTTGCTTGCACAATATCCTGTCGCAGAAACACTGACGCTGGCGATTCAGTGTGCAGCAGCCCTGACGCTGTTCCCTGTTATTACAAAATATTTCATGCAGGCGCTGTCACCGATCAGTGAAGCAGTATCTGACTTTATGAATAAAAAATTCAAGGGAAGAACGCTGCTCGTCGGTCTTGACTGGCCTTTCCTTGGCGGATCCAATGAAATATGGCTGGCAGTTATCTGGTCCGTACCGGTAACCTTGATCTGTGCAATGATTTTACCCGGCAATGCGATACTGCCATTCGCAGGTATTATCAATATAGCGCTGGCTGTACCCGCTTATCTTGTCACAAAGGGAAATCTTCCGAGAATGCTGATCTTATGTACGCTTGGCGTTCCTGCATTCCTATGGGTTGGCACTGCGTTTGCACCGTTCATTACAGACCTTGCAAATACAACCGGTGCAGTCGCATTAAAGGCAGGGGAAATGATATCCAATTCCTCGATTGACGGACCGGTATTCACCTATGCGATCTCACAGGTATTTGATGTCATCAACGGAAACTGGGTTCCGATTATTGTATTGTTTGTCTGGGTTACCTGCTATGCATTCTACTATCGTGCATTAAGCAAGGAAAACAAGCTTGCTGAGGCGAAGGATGCAAATGCGGAAGCAGTAGGTGAGTAAGCATGTCTTTTACAAATAAAGAAGGAAAGCTCATTGTATTGAATATCATAGATACCATACAAAAGCATAAGGATTATCTGAGTGAAATTGATGGAGCCATCGGGGATGGCGATCACGGTATCAATATGAATAAAGGTGCAGCGATAGCGAAGCCGCAGGTGGAAAAGAATGAAACGTTAAGTGAAGCACTGCTTTCTCTTTCCAATGTGCTTATGGAAAAAATAGGAGGGTCTATGGGGCCGTTATATGGTTCCATTTTCATGGGCATGCAGGCGGTATTGGGAAATGCTGAGATAATTGACGGAGCACTCATCGAGAAAATGCTAAAGCAGGCATATGATAATATCCAGATGATTTCTTTAGCTAAGACAGGCGATAAAACCCTGGTAGATGTCCTTGATCCTTCTGTTTCAGCGTATACAGCTGTCTATGAGAAAACACTGGATACATGTGCAGCACTTACTGCCTGCTCACAGGCAGCTGAAGAGGGCATGAAGGCAACCTGCAATATGCAGGCGAAATTAGGAAGAGCTGCCCGGCTGAAAGAGAAATCCATCGGACATCAGGATGCAGGGGCAACCTCCTGCTGTCTCATTCTGCAGACATTCTGTTCAACAATAATAGCATTTGAGAAAGCAAATGAAAGGAACTAAAATTTATGCAGCGATTTGTTAATGATCCGGACATGATTGTGGATGATATGCTGAAGGGATATGTGAAATGTCACAAGGATACCCTGCATATCAGTGAAAAAAATGATCATGTAGTTGTAAAAAATCAACGGAAAAAGAATAAGGTGGGTATCGTAAGCGGAGGAGGCAGTGGTCATGAGCCGTGCTTTCTCGGCTATGTAGGCGAGCATATGCTGGATGCTGTCGCAGTAGGAGAAGTATTTTCTTCTCCCCCTGCAACTGCGTTTCATCAGGCGTTTTTAGAAGCGGATACAGGTGCGGGAGTTGCCTGTCTGTTTGGTAATTATGCCGGTGATAATATGAATGTAAAAATGGCAGTTCAGATGGCGGCCATGCAACAGGTAAATGTCCGCTATGTAACTGCCAATGATGATATAGCTAGTGCACCTGTGGATGAAAAAGAGAAACGTCATGGAATTGCAGGAAGTCTGTTTATGTGGAAAATCGGTTGTGCAAAGGCTGAGCTTGGCGGTACGCTGGATGAAGTGATCAATGCGGCACAGGCTGCTGTAAACGAAACAAGAAGCCTGTGCGTTGGTCTGACGCCATGTTCTATTCCGGCTGTCGGTCATGCCAATTTTGAGATAAAGGAAGGCACCGTGGAATATGGTATCGGACATCATGGTGAACCTGGACTGCTTGTTGCGTCATTGAAAAACGCAAAGGAAATCGCTACGGTACTCTGTGAAAAAATAGAGGCTGATTTAAAGCTGAAGCATGGAGAAGAAATTGCGGTCATTGTATCCGGGCTAGGCGGTACACCGATTATGGAGCTGTATGTACTTTATGACGTAATTGAGAACTATTTCTCAGACCGTAAGATTTCCATTTACCGCTCCTTTGTAGGGGATTATGTAACCTCTTTGGAAATGAGCGGTGCAGCATTGACGGTGATGCGCATGAAGGAAGAATTCAAGGAATTGCTGGACCTTCCTGTTGATACTCCGGCCATCACTTTGAAATGAAGCATTTAGAAGAGCTGTGCAATCAGTAAGGCGCAAAGGTAGCTTACGGATTGTGTTATCGATAAGGAGGAATAGCAATGTCGTTGGATGAAAGAGGCTTGAATATTTTAAAACTGCTTGTAAATAATCCGACGATCAGTGGTTCTCAGCTGGAAAAGGAAGCGGGCTTGTCACGTAAACAGCTAAGCTATTCGTTGGGAAAAATAAATTTTTATCTCAAGGAAAACGGATATGAAGAAATCGGCAGGATGCGGACTGGGAAATTTATCATTCCCCATAATGTTATCAATTCCTATAAGACAAATCAATTTACCTTTGATGAGGGTGCATATGTATTCATAGAAAAAGAACGTCTTTATTTAATTGCACTGATTCTTTTACAGCATAAGGAGGAACTGAGTATCAATCATTTTACCTCTATTTTGAGAATCAGTAAAAACACGGTGTTAAATGATTTGAAAAAACTGCAGACCACAATTTTACAGGAGTTTGATTTAAAGCTCTGGTATGATCGCTCAAAGGGGTATTATCTGGTTGGCAAGGAATATGAGAAGCGCACGTTGATGATTCGCATGATTCAAAGTATCCTTCCATTGCTGAGTGGGGAATCTATACTGCTTTCCATTCTTGAAATTGACGAGAAGCGGATTCGGATGCTATGTGCCGATGTAGAGGAAGTAGAAAGAACCTTAAAGGTACGTTATACCGATGAACGTATACGTGAGATCCCCTTTATTTTATACTTTATTCTTATACGGATTGAAGCCCAGAAATTTCTGGATGTGCTTCCGGAGGATTATCAGCACATTGCAGGTACGAGTGAGTACGGGGCTATCATAAATATCTTCAGTAAGTATGATATTCAGAATACGATGGATAAATTGTATCTTGTATCCCAGTTTCAGATATCGAGTGTCAATTTTGAAGACAGCAGAAGTAAGAAGTTTGAAAAAGAGCTGGCAGAGGCAGCCGAAAAAACGCTTACGAATTTTGAGAATCTCGTCTGCATTCGTTTTCAGGATCGAAAGGCATTGCTGGATGCACTTATTCAGCATCTGAAGCCTGCTCTTTACAGGATACGATATCAGTATCATATTGAAGGGAACATCCTCAATATGATTCTTCCTCATCATTCCTATCTGTTTGAAATTACAAGACATGCCATGGTGCCGTTTGAGGAAATGTTCCATATCCTCATTCCACAGGAAGAAATGGCATATATCACCATTCTGTTTGGAGGCTGGATGACAAAGGAAGGAATGCTGGATTTTCTTGAGAAAAAACGAAAGGCTATCGTTGTTTGTACAAATGGTATTTCAATTTCCAATTTTCTGTTCCTGAAGCTGAAGGAGGCATTTCCCGAGCTGGATTTTCTATGCTCCCTATCCTCAAGGCAGTTTTATGAATATCATAAGGAATATGATGTGGTCTTTGCCACAGTACACCTTGATACAGCAGTTCCACAATTTCTGGTTAAGCCAATCATGGATGATACCGATTTGCATAATCTTCGGAAAAAGGTATTTAATGAGCTTTTAAACAAAACCATTTATGAGGTTAACTCAACGAGTCTGTTACATGTCATTGGTAAATATGTGGATGTGAAGGATCGTAAGGGTCTCATGGCGGCATTGAAGAACTATCTTGGTGAAACAACACAAAAGACAGTTCCTGCTGAGCATTGCCATCAGGAGGATAAAAATAATCTTCATGATCTATTGACACCGGAAACAGTCCATATAGCAGATCATGGGCTTACCTGGATAGAAGCGATTCAGACAGCCTCAGAGCCCTTGTTGAAGAGCGGCTGTATAACGACAAAATATGTAGAAAATATGATTCACAGTGTTACATGCGATAAGCCGATTTGGACGATTGCAGATGGGCTCATACTGGCACATGCAAGTGTCGAGGAGGGTGTTAATGCCCTGGGTATGTCCCTCTTAAAATTGCCGGAAAGCATTTCATTCAACGGTTATATGAATGCAGGCATCGTTGTTGTTATGGCAACGCCGAATCGTGAGATTCATTTAAAGGCGTTGTATGCACTGATTGATATTGTGGAAAATGAAACAGATTTTAATCGAATGAAATCAGCAGATTCCATTACAGAAATATTAGATATTATATCTAAAGAAAGGTACGAGACATGTTAGAAAATTTAAAAAAGGATGTATGTGAAATTGCGAAAAGAGCACAGCGGGATGGTTTATGTAAGCATAAATCAGGAAATTTCTCAGCCCGAGATGCAAAAAGCGGCTATATCGTCATAACACCGACAAGTGTGGATCGTGAGCTGCTGACACCAAGGGATATGATCGTCATGGACGTAAATGCTAATGTAATCGAAAATTTATCCGGTTTAAAACCAACCAGTGAATCCTTGATGCATATCACCATCTATAAGACAAGAGAGGATGCTAATGCTATTGCACATACGCACTCTATGTATGCTACTACGTTTGCATTATTAAATAAGCCGATTCCTGCTATCGTATATGAGGTAGCCAATATGGGGCTAACAAAGGGACGGGTACCGGTAGCACCTTATGGAAGACCGGGAACTGTAGATTTGGCGAACAGCGTGATTGATGCGTGCAAGGAAGCAGAAAGCTTTTTGATGGAAAGTCATGGGGCTGTAGCATTTGATTCACAGGATATTTATGAGGCCTTCTTAAAGGCAGCTTATATCGAAGAGCTGGCACAGCTGTATTATAATGCATTGACCGTGTTACAGGGGAATGAGCCGAAGTCCTTCCCACAGGAAGAATTACAAAAATGGGAATATCCGAAAGAAATTAAATTCCCGAAGCAGTGATATGATTTATTTCTATTTTGTGCGGCATGGAGAAACTCTCTCAAATATATGGCATACGCTGCAGGGGTGGTCGGATACCCCTCTGACAGAAAAGGGAATCTCTCAGGGGAAAGCACTGGGAAGAGGCCTTGCAGCCATACCATTTGAAAAGATATATACCTCGACAAGCGAACGTGCCTATGATACAGCCTGTTATATCCGGGGAGAACGCGACTTAAAGATCACCATGTGTAAAGGACTGAAGGAAATGAACTTTGGAACATTTGAAACCAAAGCGAATACGTTTTCCGGATGTAAAACCTATTTACAGAGATTACAGTATCCATGGAAGGCTGCTGGCGGTGAAAATCTGGAGGATGTCTGTAACCGTGTTGGTACATTGATCACGGATCTATTGGAAGAGAATGAAGGTATAAACGGCAATATTCTGTGTGTGAGTCATGGAATCGCCATACTTGCCGCTTTGTATACTGCGGATAAGGATGTCTATGAAGAATGTCTGAAGAATGAAGTAAGATTTAAAAATTGCAGCGTTACAATTATCGGCTGCCATCAGGGGAGTTACACGGTGGAGTGTGTAAATGCAACGGAATATATTACGAAGGGAGGCTATTATGAAGAAGATTATCAATGATCCAAAGCAGTATCTGTCTGAAATGCTGGAAGGGATTTATATCGCTCATCAGGATCAGATAGCATATGTGAATGACGATCCGCAATGTCTGGTTACCAGAACAAAAAAAGCGGGGAAGGTTGGTATTGCGACCGGTGGAGGAAGCGGACACCTGCCCTTATTTCTGGG
Source organism: Clostridium sp. DFI.1.208 (assembly GCF_024463855.1). Lineage (NCBI taxonomy): Bacteria > Bacillati > Bacillota > Clostridia > Eubacteriales > Clostridiaceae > Clostridium > Clostridium sp. DFI.1.208. The sequence continues at coordinate 42,527 of NZ_JANGCA010000005.1, forward strand.
CTATGTCGGTGATGGGATGCTGGATGGCTGTAGTGTGGGCGATGTCTTTCAGTCTCCAAGTGCTGAACAGATGCATGCGATTACAAAGGAGATTGATTCGGGTGCAGGTGTTCTGTATATTTACGGGAATTATAATGGAGATATTTTCAATTTCGATATGGCCGCAGAAATGGCGGATTTTGAAGATAATATACGTGTAGAAACAGTTCTTGGCGCAGACGATGTCGCAAGTATCGGTCCGCTGTCACCGAACGAGAAATCAACAAGACGAGGTGTCGCGGGTATTTTCTTCGTATATAAATGTGCCGGAGCTGCCGCTGATTGCATGATGAATCTGGACGAGGTGACACGCATAGCAAGAAAAGCAAGCTGGAATACAAGAACGCTGGGCGTTGCTTTAACCTCCTGTGTGGTACCGCGTGTCGGACATGCCGGATTTCATATAGAAGAGGATGAAATGGAAATCGGAATGGGGATTCACGGAGAGACAGGTATACGTAGAGGGAAAATCGAAACAGCAGATCAGATTACGGAAGAGATGATGAATAAAATATTAGATGATCTTCCCTATGTGTCAGGCGATCGCGTAGCTGTACTGGTGAATGGTCTTGGCGCAACACCATTGGATGAGCAATATATTGTGACAAGAAAGATCGATCAGCTTCTTATGGATAAGGGGATATCTGTACATCGCTATTATGTAGGGGAATATGCGACCTCACTGGAAATGGCAGGATTATCCATATCTTTGCTGAAGCTTGATGAGGAGCTTACCAAGCTCCTTGATTACCCGGCAAATACCCCGTTCTTTAAACAGCTGTAGGAGGTTCAAGATGGATGCGAACTATATAAGAAAACTGCTGCATTGCTTTGCACAGATTATGCAGGAAAATAGAGAATTTTTAATTGAACAGGATAGTATTGTTGGAGATGGTGATCTTGGATTAACAATGAGCGATGGTTTTCAGGCGGCTGCGGAATATGCATGCAAAAGTGATGAAGCAGATGTAGGAAAGCTTCTGTATATGGCAGGAAAAGCGATGTCTGTCGCTGTGCCTTCTACCATGGGAACCCTGATGGCAAGTGGATTTATGCAGGCGGGTAAAGCGCTGAAGGGTGTTTATGAGCTTGATTTAAAGCATATAACTGCGTTATTTCAGGCATATGAGGAAGGTGTCATGCATAGAGGAAAAGCGAAGGTGCATGAAAAGACATTTTTGGATGGAATTGATCCGGCTGTCCAAAGTATGAGAAGCAGTCTGGAAACGGAGGAAGACATGGAAAGCTTTGCACAAAAAGCTTATGAGGCAGCTTGTGCAGGGTATGAAAATACTGCTACCATGCTAGCGGTTCACGGCAGGGCTGCTACCAGAGGGGAAATGAGTCGTACACTGAAAGACCCTGGTGCCTGTGTTGCTATGCTGATGATGAAAGCATTTATGAATTCGGTTGCATCTTCATTGTAAGCCGTATGTTTGTTAGCGGAGGCGGAAAGTAAGAATCATGAGCATATGATTGAAATAGTAATAGATTTGCTATTGGCTTCTGATGTAAGCTGCATTTGGATGAAAATATAAAAAGGACTGTGACCAAATAGGATTACAGTCCTTTTCACCGATATTCTAGTGCGCTATGCCACCTGATACAAATTTATCTCAGATAAAAGTCATCCTCAAACGTGCGTGCACCGCTCTCGGTCAACGGATGAACGAGTGATTTCATATACAGGGCATACGGGATTGCGGCGTAGTCCACCCCCATTGCAGCCAGCTTCTCCAGCTGGGCAAGGTTCTTAATGGATGCCGCTACGGTTTTTACCGGATACCACTTTGCTTCAATCATCTGCTGCATATCGCTGAGAATACGCATCGCATCACTTCCATACTCCTCGTTTCTTCCGATAAAGAAAAACAGATAATCCACGTGCGCATTGATGGCGGCTACTGCCTGTCCCATGGTGAAGAGTAAGGTCATTGCCGTTTTTACTCCGCGTTTGTGCAGGGTATCTGCCAGATGCAGACCATCCTTTGAGAAATTGATTTTAATAACGATATCACTGCTGAAAGCAAGCAGCTCCTCTGCCTGTCTCAGCATTTCCTCATAGGTTCCGATGACCTCGCCGCTTAAAAAATCAAGCTCCCTTTTGGAATATTCCTGTACGAAATCATGCAGACGGATATTGTTTTTACGATACATACTTGTGTTGGCTGTTACACCTCTGGCTCCCAGCATCAGGGCTTCTTCTATTTCCTGTGCATTTCCACTGTCAATCAGATACAGCATACCATCACTCCTCCTCTTTTCCTAAAGTATACAAAATCTGCGTATATTCAGGTGCTGATCATGCAACGATTGCTTCCACAAGTATGCGGTAAGTATCTTCCTGTATTTTTTTCCGTATCGATATGGAAGCACTCCGTATATCCATGTTCTATACAGCAATGAAAAAACACGTATAATGAAGCTGTATAGAGGAGGTATGTAGTATGTTTCATTATTATCAGCCAACAAAGATTCATTTTGGTGCCGGACAGCTGAATGAGCTGGGGCATGTATGCAGAAGCTATGGAAAGACCTGTTTTCTCGTGACAACGCCGGATGCTCCCCTGCAGCCGTTATATGAGCGTGTGAAAAAACTGTTGAACGCAGAAGGAATCCGCGTCGTTCACTTTGATAAAGTAGAACCGAATCCTAGTGTGGAAATCGTAGAGCAGGGCTTTGCTATGCTGAAGGAAGAACCAGCTGACTTTGTACTGGCAGTTGGAGGAGGAAGCTCGATTGATACAGCAAAGGCGATTGCATTTGCGAATGGAAAGGCGTCGATCGACTGGGATTATCTGTTTGACGAATACAGCTCACCGTTTGAATATTATCCATCCTACAGTGAAAAGCATCTGCCCTTGTTAAGTGTTCCGACTACCTCAGGAACGGGTTCTCAGGTAACGCAGGCAGCGGTTATCACCAGAGGAAAAGAGAAAATCACATTCTTTCATCCGGATAACTTCTCGCAGGAGACAATTCTGGACCCGCAGCTGATGCTGACACTGCCAAAGCGCATGAGTGCTGCCACCGGCTTTGATGCATTTACCCATGCGTTTGAGAGCTATATCAATGCCAACGCTTCTTCTTACAGCGCAATGGATTCCATGGAGGCTATGCGTCTGGTGATTGAAAATCTGCCACGGGTACTGGACGATCCGCAGAATCTGGATTTCCGTACAAGCATGTGTCTTGCTGATACCTTGGCAGGACGTGCACTGGCAAACTCCGAATGTGGCGAAGCTGTTTGGCAGCGATGATCTGCACACTGCTATGGTCACCTTTCTGGAAACAATCGGACTTCATAAGAAGCTGAAGGATTTCAATGTCAGCGAGGAAGAATTCCGTGAAATTCTGGCATCTCCAATCCTGGATCATCTGCCATTTGGAAGCAGAGAAGAACTGGAGGCCATACTGAAAGACGCGTATGCCTGAGATTCGTCTGATCGGTCTTGATCTGGATGGGACTTTGCTGAGAAGGGATAACTCGGTAAGTGAAGAAAACATCCGAATATTGCGGGAATGTGTAAAACGAAATATACAGATATATCTGATCAGCGGACGACCTTACTGCTTTACGAAAATGATTGCGGAAAAAATTCATCCGGCCGTACGGGTCATTTCCTCAAATGGGGCAATATATGAAATAGGGACGACGTGTATTACCCATACGATAGAGTCACATGTCCTGTATCAGATTATCGACGTGCTGAAGGAGCATGTACATGCACATGCATTTTTCAAGGGAAAGCACGAATTCTTTACAACAGAGCCTTATGATGAGCGATTTTTGTATGATCATATCAATGAACAGCTGCCGGTGGATATACAGGTGAAATCCTATACCGGTATGAGCTGGGAGACGTTAAAGCACAGCGCACATGATATTGCAAAGATTCTGGTCTATGATATGCAGGCCGAACGACTTTTACAGGTAAGAAAACAGATAGAATGTATAGAGAATACCACGGTAACCGATTATCAGCCCATCAGCTTTGATATCACTGCCGGCGGTGTACATAAAGGGAATGCTATAAAAGCTGTACTGCAATCTCTGCATTTAGGAAAAGAGGAGTTCATGGCTTTTGGTGATGCGAGAAATGATCTTCCTATGTTTGCGGAAGCAGGGCTAACCGTAGCCATGGCAAATGCAAGCGAAGAAATTCAGGCTTCCTGTGATATTATCACTTCGGATTTCATGGATGACGGGGTTGCAAAAGCAATACAGCGATATATTTTACGATGAAAAGGACTGCTCAATAGCAGCTGATGGCATCAATCAAGGAAGCAACGGTTGATGTCATGAACTGTTCGATGCAGCCCTTTTTTCTTGTTGAAACGAAGGTATCACGAAAGGTACATAGCCTTGCTCTGTTAGAAATGATTCTGATGATTGAAGATGCTTCGTATATCATCCCGCAGATGCTGTAGAAATATCCGGTCCGGCAGCATTGGAATCTGATACCAGTGAACCGACGGAGGTACAATAAGGGGAAAGGTGGAAAAAATGATAGGATAGTGCATCCACAAATCCGTATCGGTAACCTCCTGCCAGCGTATCACACGGCGAATTTCCACCTCCTGTATATGCGTTTGCAGCAAACTGATGGAGAAGATAAGCTCACTATAGCGATGCTCATATAAAAAGATTGCCTCTAATGGCTGTAGCGTGTATTGCAAAGCAGCCGCTATGTGAAGGGTGATGTAGGATATTTCATCCTCTGGAAGCTGTATACCACAAATCTCCTGAACAATTTCGTTCATGGAGGAAGCCATATGATAAGGAAGCGGAAATTCCGTTTTAATAGTATCCTTCAGCGGATTGTCATATTCATAATAGTAGACAGATTTTTCCAGAACATTTGATAAATGCTGGAAGAGCCGTTTTTCAAATTTAACACTGTCAATTTTCGGGTAGCGCTCATAAAGTGACGGTGTGAAGCGCCGCAGGATTTCTTTGCAGGCTGCTTGTATTTCAGGAGTTTGCAGTAATTCCGTATTAGTGTTCTTTAATGTTAGAAGGATAGACAAGGCGTAGGAAAGTTCTTCGTTGGGAATCCTCTGCTGTAAATCGTCTTCTATTTCTGTGTGCAGGTTCATTATGCGTTGAAACAATGCTGATTCCTGCAATGGATTTCGACTCAAAATGCTTACATGATGTCCTCTGGATATACGATCCAGCGCGATATAATACAAAACACTGACAAATTCTTTATCTGCTTGATTGAGCTGCAGCAAGCTGTATACTTCAAACTGATGGATATAGAACAAGATATTCTTTTTTACTATATTGTTTGAAAAGCAATCCTCAACAAAGTCATTCAGCGTCTTATGGAAGGTTATGGTGCGTGTTTCGTGCAATTCATTAACCAGCTGTGCCAATGCTTTGCGTATGCGCTTTTCTCCTTGTGTTATCTGTATACCGCTTCTTGTATGCGTGATAGTCAGATGATACGTCCGCAGCCATTGGTCTGCCCTTCGTATGTCTGCATATAGAGAGCTGCGGGATATGTGTAATATCTCCTCCAGCTGATACATGTGCAGTGTATGTGAAAAGCGCAGCAGGCTGTATAGGATGTAGCTGACGCGTTCCATCGGAGCGACAAGGGGGCAGTGTGTCTTTTCCTTTAGCAGATAGTTTTGCAGTCTCATCATGTTTTCTCTGCTTCCGGACAGTGTGATTCCACAGCCCGGCTTGCGCATGAGCGATAATGCAAAATCAGACAACAAAGGCTCCGTATGCTTCAGATAGGTGCGTACGGTTTTTTCAGAAAGCGCCAGCTGCTTTGCCAGCGAGGAGGCGGTGCAGTAGGGTGTAGCAATCAGCTGCTCCAGAAGCTGATATAAAATATATGGTTTCATTGTTCATCACACCATTAGTATAGCACGAATAGCAGATGCAGGCTTCGTACAGCTTTACCGTTTTATTACGGTAAATTCTGCATAGGTATTTTGGCATATCTGCGGTATAATAAAGATGTCAGGAATGATGTTATCATCCCATGGCAATGGACATCCTTTGTTTACAGATGTCGTTGTGTCATGAAGTCTGAGCATGATACATGAAAAAAGGGCGCTGCGGTGTCCTTTTTTCATATCCTGAATCGCGCGGTATGATAAAGGATAATCGTGTATTTGAATCCTGCACGAACCAAAAGCATACGTTCTCAGAGGAGTATATTACCTTCCTTAAATTATTACAAAGCGGATTCCTACGCTTATAAGCATGATTGCTTCCCGATAGGAAAGTATGATAAAATTACTCTCAGTTTGAGGTGATAGCATGATAGATCGAAAGGTTTTTATACGTCTGCTTCTGACCATCGGATTACCGATTGTTTTACAGCAGATTATTTCATTGAGTCTGAATATGATCGATACCTTCATGATCGGAAGTATCGGTGTGGGAGAGCTGGCAGCTGTAGGGGCAGCCAATAAGGTATACTTTATTTTTTCCATTATCTGTTTTGGGATTTACAGCGGCTCGAGTATTTATGTATCCCAATACTGGGGAATCCGCGATGTCAGGAATATCCGCAAGGTGATCGCGATTGAGATGCGTATCGGCTTTTTTCTTGCCTTGTTTACCGTTGTGCTTGCTCTGGTATTCGCACCGCAGATTCTGCATCTGTTTGTAAGGGAAGCGGGTGTGGTGGCAATCGGAGCCTCTTATCTGCGCATAACCTGCTTTACATATCTGATGACTGCGTTTTCTTTTCTTATGAGCTTCAATTCACGCGCTATTCATAATCTGAAGATTCCTACCCTTGCCAGCGTGCTGGCAATAACCATCAACACGGCTTTGAATTACGGACTGATCTTTGGGAATTTTCATTTACCGCGCTTGGGCGTTGAGGGCGCTGCTATCGCTACATTGACCGCAAGGTTTGTGGAAATGCTGTTAATTCTCGGTTATGTTTATTTCAGTGAGGATCATCCGCTGGCAGTTGACGGCGCAACCATTCGCAGGCTTGATCTGCCGTTGATGAAGCGTGTCGTGAAAACTGCGCTTCCGGTTGCTATGAGTGAGAGTGCATGGAGTATCGGAACAACGGTCTGTTTCATCGCGTATGGATTGCTGGGAACGAGTGCGGTAGCCGTTGTACAGGTGGCCAGTGTAATCAATGATCTGTTTCAGTGTGTGTTCTTTGGACTGGGGAATGCCTGCGCTGTTATGATTGGCAATGAGCTGGGAAGAAATCATACAAAGCTCGCATACGCATATGGAAGAATCTTCATCGGTATCAATATAGGCTTCTGTCTGGTAATGACAGCTGCTCTTCTGCTGTTGAAGGGCACAATCATTGCTGTCTATAAGTATGATGCTGTAACCAGTCAGATGCTAAACCTGACGTTGATCGCCTATGCCTTGTATACTACACCGAAAATGATGTCCTATGTACACATATGTGGAATTCTTCGCTCCGGTGGTGATACAAAGTTCTGTATGTTCTGCGATTTGATTGGTATATGGTGTGTGGCAATCCCCATGTCTTTTCTTGCGGCAGTTGTCTGGAAGCTGCCGCTTCACTGGGTGGTAGCTCTGTCCTTTAGTGATGAGCTGGTGAAGGCTATGGTAACACTATGGCGCTTTCGCTCTAAAAAATGGATTCATGTGCTTGTTCATAAGGAGCAGGAATGTGAAATAAACGGCGCATAAGGCTTGAAATTATGCTACTATATACATATAAAAAATAAGGGAGAAGTCATTATGGATCATTTACCTGCACAGGAGGCAAGACATGTCATCAATCTGCTCAGCGGTCTGTTCCTGTACGCATATCGAACTAAGAATAAAAAAGCAAAAGTAACCATGGAAAATATGGAGCATCTGTGTCATGTGGGGAGTACGATCGTGTTCCGCAATGAGCAGGCAAGCAAGCGTCTTATTGCGCAGTACCTCAAGCTTCATCCACAGCTGCCAAAGGAGGATGCCGCCTGTATTGCACGATTTCAAGGCTGCCGTAAGCAGCAGCTGTATGTCATGCAGTATGAGCAGGAGTATACCTTTGTAATGGATCGTAAAGGCAAAACGCTATATGGCGTAAAGGGGATTACAGATTCTCTGGATTTCATGCTGCGCAATCAGACACTACCCTGCATGGTGCAGTATGCTATCCTGCCATATAAAAATCATTTCATCCTCGATAGCATCGGAAACACGCAGGCAATTACAGATCTATCCTTCGTAATAGAGCTCTTTGAGGAATATCGCGGTATCGCTATAGAGAAAGGTGCCCTGCTGTCAGAGCATGAGACGGCTTCCTTCACAGTGCTAAAGCGCAATATGCACGAAAAAAAGGAAGAGCTTTTTTCTGATTATCTGCAACCTTTGAGCGGTATCTTGCGGATGAAGGGGGAGGATCAGAAAAGCAGTGTTCTGGAGCTGGCACTTACCGCATGGAATCTAAGCTATGGAAGTGATGAACAAGCTGAGGAATTCTTTACCAGAGACACATTTCGACGGTATGTGAAGCCGCTGATGGAATATCGCAGAACGGCATTCACCAATGTGAAATTCCTCATAGATCGCCTGGAGCCACCGCGTAAGGGGGAAACAATGCTGCAGGTGGTAGAGAAAAAGAATGTGGAGCAGCTGGAGCTGGAGCTGTAAACAAACAGTGCGGAAAACCGGGAAGGCTTTTAAGAAAACCGGATGCAGCTAGCAAGAATCGCAGGAAACGGTAATAAGGATCAAAAAGAAAAGGCTCAGACCTATTTCCCATGGAAAAGGAAGGTCTGCGTCTTTTGGTAATACAGGAAGAAGCGAGCCTCTGCACAACATGGCAAAGGCTCGCTGTTTACTTCTGTCTGAATTTTTCCATGAAGCGGTCAATACGTTCGATAGCCTCACGAATGTGGTCAATACTGTAGGCATAGGATACACGAATGAACCCTTCTCCTGCATCACCGAAGGCTGTCCCCGGTACACAGGCAACGCGCTGATCCTCCAGCAGCTGCACACAGAATTCATCACTGGTCAAGCCGGTGCCGCGAATATCCGGGAAGATATAGAAGGCACCATGCGGCAGATGCGTTGGAAGATTGATACGGTTGAAGCCCTTTGTAATAAAGTTTCTTCTTGTCATATAGGATTCCCGCATCTCTGCGACATGTATATCTCCATTACGCAATGCATCTATGGCACCATATTGCGCAGCTGTTGGTGCGGACATGATGATATACTGGTGAATCTTATTCATGGCATCTGTGAAGGTCTTGTTCGCAAGCACATAGCCAAGCCGCCAGCCAGTCATGGCATACGCCTTGGAGAAGCCGCTGATGATGATAACCTGATCCTTGATCTCATCAAAATTGGCAGGAGAACAGAAGGTCCCGTCATAGGTCAGCTCTGCATAGATTTCATCACTAATAACGATAATCTCGTGTTCCTTCAGTATCGGAACAAGCTTTGCATAATCCTCCCTCGTCATGACACCGCCGGTTGGATTACTCGGGAAATTCATCAGAATTGCTTTGGTCTTCGGTGTGATTGCAGCTTTCAGCTTTTCCGGTGTCAGCTTGAACTGATCCTCATGCTCCAGTTTGATATGCACGGGTAGCGCACCGGTAAGCTCAACACTTGGTGTATAGGCTACATAGCTTGGCTCCATCAGGATGACCTCATCCCCCGGATTCACAATGGCACGCATGGCGATATCTATAGCTTCGCTTCCGCCGACCGTTACGATAACGTTATCCACAGGGTCATACTCCAGCTGGAAACGGCGCTTCTGGTAAAGACAGATTTCCTCGCGCAGCTCCAGCAGACCCTGATTTGCTGTATAATGTGTTTTTCCACTCTCAATCGAATAAATAGCAGCCTCACGGATGTGCCATGGTGTATCAAAATCCGGCTCTCCGACACCCAGAGAAATCACACCTTCCATTTCACTGGCGAGGTCAAAATACTTACGTATACCGCTTGGCTTAATGGTTTGTACGTGCTGACTTAAAAATTTTTCGTACATTATGGCGTCACAACCAGTCTTTCACTTGGTTTTTCTTCTTCATCCAGAACGATGCCGTTGATCTTGTACTCCTTCAGCACGAAAAAGGTAGATGTTGAAACGACATTTTCTGTTGTAGCCAGCTTGGCACCGACAAAGTTGGATATCTCCTGCATGGTTCTTCCATAGATGATGACGATAAATTCACTCTTTCCACTCATCAGATACATCGTATCGACCTCCGGATAGCGATAGATGTTCTTAGCGACTCGATCATAACCGAAATCCCGCTCTGGGGTTACATCCACCTCAATCAGAGCCATGACCTTATCCTTGTTGGTCTTCTCCCAGTTAATAATTGTATGGTAACCACAAATGACCTTTTTCTTTTCCAGCTCATTCATGGTGTGGATGACACTTTCCTCATCCTCCAGCAAAACATCCGCCAGATCTCTGGTGGAGTATCTTGCGTTTGTTTCCAGCAATGACAGCAATAATTCTTTTTTCATCCTTTATCACCTCGTATAATACCTATATTTTAAACCGAGATGCTTATGAAGTAAACAAAAAGGTGAAAAGATGATGAATCATCAGGTATCAAGAATACATATGAGATTGCTTCATTTTTCTAATCTGGCCAATATTTTAGAGCGGTATGAAACACTGTTGTCTTAGTTTAGGCATATCACAAAAAGCAATCGGATTAGAGAAATATCTGGGTTACATAGGCCAGTTCTTCCTTTGGGATTTCTGCCACGGATACAGGGAGATGATGAGCGGATACAGAAGTAATCAAATTGAATAAATCAGCATGAAAAATTTCAATATCATGAAGTTCGTTGCATTCCATGATTGGCTCGTCATGAAGCAGACGCTCGATACAAAAGGAATAATGAATGACAAAGCGTGCAATATGGGTTGGTAATATTCGTATGTTCATTTTCTCTTCTAATTCTGAAAGTGTTTCAAACACGCAAATCAGAATATTATCTCTGTATTCTTTATCCAGATTATCATATACGAACTGCTTCGCCATCTGCTTTGCATCCTGAACCGTTTCGATCTCCTGTGAGGATTCATATTCTGCCATTTTACCTATTTGCTGTACCATCAGCTCATGGATAATATCTTTTCCGTTTTCAAATAAAAGCCGTTCTATACCGATAAAAGGGATGTTTTGATAATGCGGATTTACAGTACCTACGATTGCGAGGATATTGTGATAATTGGCATATTCATGAACGTCGGAAACTTCATCTATTGCGATGACATCCACATCCCGTATGTTGTTTTGTATAAGGAAATCATGTAAGAAATCAATGAGCCGTTTGGCGGTTCCTCTTCCCGTTAGACAACTTGTCAGAATGACTTTCCTTGTATCTGTACTCTGCATGGCGTCAATGCTGTAATTGGCTGCGATCGTGTCAGCAATCGTGTCTGCAGACATATTGCTGTACTTTGCCATTTTACACGCTTCAATAACAAGTAACGTCGTTGCCATATCGAGAATACCGACACTAATTCGATATATCTTCTGAATAAATTCCTTCAGTGATTTCAGGGAACCCATATCAACAATGAGTAATACATCGTGAACATCATCAAGCTCATCCAGTTTTTCTCTTACCTTTCCTTCTACCATGCTCACTGTAGAATCCAAAGGCATATTGATTGCAGTGATATTTTCATAATCTAATAACTGAACTGCGACATGGACAAGGCTACTGGCTGTTGTATCACCATGACATAGCACGATAATTTGTATCATGTTTTTCTGATGCTTATTCACAGCATATACATCCGCAAAGCAGGAAAGAACGATGCATTCCGCATAGGAAAGAGGACAATCCACAATGTCGTTTATATAACCAATATGCTTTGTGATGCATTGATATTTCTGATCTGTATGAAAATAATTCTCACACGCATCGTCATGTATCTGAAGACTGTTCATGCTATTTACATATCGAAGGTACTGTGTAATGGCGTTTTCAAAGTCTGCTTGGAAAAAACAGCGCAACTCCTTTTCAAGCGCATATACAAATTGCCCGACATCGCAATCCTTTTTATCAATTTGAGGATATGTTTTATTAAGCTGCCGGAGAAACGCTGCTATATCTTTTTTCAGTAATTTTTTGATTTCATCCAGTGTCAAGCCGCTTTGAACATAGTGAACGATAACCTCTTCAAATCTGGACTGACTCGTAAAGGATGGGGATATGGAGCTGTCATGCTCCTCTCCCTGATGAAAAAACATGATCTCTTCAGTCGTAACGATGGATTCCAGCTCCTGTAACTGTATATTCTCACTGAAATAATGAATCTGCAAATTTCCTGGAAGATGCGTTATGTAGATTCTTATCAAATCATCAATTTTCTCTGTGGAAATATAGTTAAGAAACGCTTTTGCACAGGCAAGGCGTATTGTGTTTTTCAGCTCTCCAATATTTCCATTCATATTAAATGCCAACAACGCAATCATGCAGTTAGAGCGAACAAGTAACGATATGCCAAGATGATTGGCTTCTTCCTGAAAGTAATGCATCATCAGGTTCAGCTTTTCATAAACTGGCCGCTCTGATAAGGAAGGTAATATAATCTGTGTTGGAAAGCGCCTAATAAATGTGGTAAGTAGACTGTCCTTTGGACTGATTGATGTGGCGGTAATGATACGCAGGCTGACATGAAGCGGTTTTGAGGAGTCACCCAGCTTGTAAAAATATCCCTTGTCAATAAGCAGGAATAGCATTTCCTGCCCTTCTGGAGGTAGGCGGTGTACTTCATCAAGAAATAACAGACCGTGATTCGCTTTCATTATGATTCCATCTTCTTCACTTTCCGCCCCGGTGAAGGAACCGCGGCTGTGACCGAACAGCTGGGATAATAACAACTGTGGATTGTTGGCATAATCGGCACAATTAAATATGATAAAGGGAGCATGTTCCTGAATTGTTTTTGTTTCTACGGCATACTGAAACATCAGTTCTGCCAGATAGCTTTTACCGGAACCTGAGGGACCGCTTATGATGGTATTCAAACCGTTGGGAGGATAAATTACGGAGGCTTTGGCAAGCTCCACCACATGCTTTAAACTGCCATCAAAGCCAATCAGCTGTGTAAAGCATTCAGGTTGCTTTGATACACCTGCTGTTTTCAGCCAGTAGCGAACCGGCCGCCCTTCTGATTTTGCCACAATACCTTCCCTGTATAATTCATTCAGATCAGTACTGACGTTATGGCGTGATAGCTGAAGGTGGTCTGCCAAAAAGGAAGTTACAACACTCGCTTCCTCTGTATTAATGGCATATTGTTTTAAGTAGCTTAATATCATTTGTTTACGTCCCATAATACGCCTCTTTTCAATGTTATATATATAGTATACATGATGGTGCTTAAAATTCATATTTTAGTTATAAAATTACCTTATATTTCCTTAAATTATTTTTCAGCTCTGCTTCCTGTTCAGGAGAAGGCATTTGAAATGGCCTTTGACAGACACCGCCCTGTATACCTCTAAGACTGAGATATGCCTTCAACTTTGGTATGGTTGAAATCTCTTTTTTCATAAAGGATGTCAAGTCTGTAATTTCCCGCTGCAATGCATTTGCTTCGTCAAAACGGCCTGCTTTATAGCAATTATAAATGTTAACAAAGTATTCTGGAAAAACAGAAGAGTAACCGGAGATAACGCCGTCACAGCCTAAGGAAAGAGCAAGCGTTGTCAACAGATCTCCACCCTGAATCACAGAAAAGTCATTTGTTTTTATTTTTAGATACTCCTGTGTTCTGGCCATGTTGCCTACACTGTATTTGATACCTGTGATGTTCTTACAGCAGCTTGTGATTTCTTCTGCCATTTCGGTAGTTACATCAATCGTGGAGTACTGTGGAATATTGTACATATAAATCGGGAAGTCTTCTGGCACCTGCTTTGACAGTTCTTTATAGAACGCGATAACCTCATGACGTTTGAATGGCCAGTAGGAAGGCGTTACGGCTCCGATGCCATCTGCTCCCGCTGCATAAGCATGTCTTGCGAGTTCCATAGTATCCTCTGTGCGTACAGCACCGATATGTACAAATACCGGAATACGGCCATTCACCTTGTCAATCACTGTTTTGGCAGCCAATTTGCGCTGTTCTAAACGCAATAGATTCATTTCACCAATACTACCTAATGGATACAGACAGTGGACTCCTTTTTCAATCAGAAATTCAACATAATCCTCAAGTTCTTTGACCAGAACTTCTCCGTTCTCATTGACAGGTGTCAGCATTGCTGTCGTAATTCCATACATTCTTTTCATAATAACCTCCTATAGTTTATTTTCAGGTGTTTTGCCCTGAAATATATCAAGTATATTGTGTGCCGTGCTCAAGCTGATTCGTTCATACGCCTCGCAGGTCTTGCCTCCGCAATGCGGTGTGCAGACAACCCGTTCATGACGGAATAACGGCAGCGGATCTGTTATCGGCTCTATTTCAAAGCAGTCCAGACCGGCTCCCAACAGATGCTGTTCATCCAATGCCTTTTGTAACGCTGTCAAATCAATGAGATTTCCTCTTGCGGTATTGATCAGAATTGAATTCTGCTTCATCATAGATAGGGCTGACTCATTTATAATATGTGAGTGTTCACGGAAGCCTGGAATATGAAGACTAATAACATCGCTGTGTGTGAGCAGTGTATCAACATCTGCATAGATAACGTTACGCTCATCTGCACGCTCTTTGTTGAAATACGGATCATATGCAAGGATATTCACGTGAAAGCCTGCCAGCATTTCTGCAAACTTCTGAGCGATATTTCCAAAGCCATATAGTCCGATGGTCTTTCCATATAGCTCATATTGAAGCTCGCGATCCCAAATTCCTTTCTTAACATGTGTGTTGAATTTGCTAAGATTTTTCACAACGCTCATCAGCAGGGAAAAGGCAAGCTCAGCAACAGACACGGCATTCTGTCCAGCCGCATAGGTGACCGTTATTCCCTTTTTCTTCGCAGCCTCCACATCAATGTTGTCATAGCCGACACCAAACTTTGCAATGATTTTCATCCTGTCTGCTTTTGCAATTACCTCCTTATTCCATGGATCCATTCCTACGATTGCGGCATCATAGGCAGGAACCAGCTTACTCAATTCATCAGCGGTATAGCGATTTCCTGTTGAATTCTCATCAATCTGAAATCCGTTATCCTCCAATAATTTTTTTGCAGATTTACACAGTGTGGAATATCTGCTTGCTGTTACAAGTATTTTTTTCATCATACACCTCCATCATTTAATACCTGAATACTCTCTCTTCCATTTGCTATCAGCTGATTGGTAATCTGCTGCAGAGATAATGAAGTAGAATTGAGAGCCAATGCGGCATCCAGCAGCATGAATAAGTTACATGAGGTTATCACGCTGATGGCATGCGTCTTTGCCATATTCTGAAAATACGGATGAAGAGCAATCTGGTCATACGGAAGAAAAAATAAATATTCCGTATGTTCTTTTAACTGTTGCTGTAGTGTCTTTATCTGCTCTTTATGAATGCACATAATCGTACATGAACCCATAATCATCTGTAGGGTCTCTGCAATATCAAATGCTTCATCACACATGCACACATAATATGATTCTCTTTTCATAATGCACCTCCTCAACGATATCTAGCAATTTTTGTGCCAAGACACTAAGCGTCTGCCGTTTGCATACGCTGATGCTATAGTGTCTTGGCATGCAACTTGCTAGCGTATATGTGAGAGCTGGAAAGGAGGTAAGGATGTGGCCAAAGTACTATTAGTTACCCATAAAACATTCGGGAGAGGTCTTATAAACATTATTTCAAAGAGATTTTCCGATGCGGAGGCATTGATTACGTTTATCGGATTTGATGAAGATGAGGGAAATGAAGATTTGCTGGGGAAAATCAATCTGATAAAAAAGGATGCATATGCAGTATGCTTTGTAGATTTGAAGGGCGGAACACCTGCCAATGCGTGTCTTGCTTCATTTTGGGAAGCCAGTGATATTCCTGTCATCAGCGGTGTTAATGTGGAAATGCTGAGAACAGCAGTAGTATTGATACAGGAAGATTGCTTTGATATGCATGCAGTACAAAGCATACTGCAGTTAGGGAAATCATCAGTTTCAAGTATAGATTTGTAACAGAAAAGAGGAGGAAACTTTTATGAGTTTAACCATGTCGCTTTTACTGGCAGCGATTGCCGGTACCCTGTATATGACACGAAGATTATGCGGGGATATGCTTTTGGAAAGACCAATCGTTGTTTGTCCACTAATTGGTCTAGTGTTAGGGGATTATAAGCTGGGGCTGGAGTTGGGGGCTACCTTTGAACTGATTTTCATGGGGGCGCAGACCATCGGAGGCTCTGTTCCGCCTAATATGGTAGTGGCCAGTGTTCTTGGTACTGTATTTAGTATTACATCAGGCCAGGGAACTGAGGAAGCCCTTTTGGTTGCTATTCCGGCAGGCGTTGTAGCCTCCACCTTCGAGATTTTTGCGAAAACGGCTGTATCTGCAGTGCTCGTTAAATCCGATACATATGCTGCTGCAGGTAATGCAAAAGGAATCGCCGGCATGTTCGCCATCGGTAATCTGATTCATTTCTTCGCATACTTTGTTCCAGTATTTATCGCTATTTATTTTGGTATGGAGGTTGTATCCAATCTAACCGAATCTATTCCTGACAACATCATGAGCGGAATCAAGGCAGTCGGTAATACCCTTCCTGCCATCGGCTTTGCAATGCTTCTAAACAGTCTGGGAGACAGTAAACTTATGCCGTTTTTCTTTCTTGGCTTTCTCATTGTTTCCTATCTTCCGGCATTCAACGTTATCGGCGTCGCTGCCATCGGTGCAATTGCCGGCTTGCTATATGTATTTAAATCGAAGGATGAATCTTCGGATTCGTTTATATAGACGGAGGTAACCTATGGAAAAGATAGTAGAAAAGAAAGACTTAAGAAAATTGTTTTGGAGATCCTTTTGCATACAGGGAGCTTACAGCTTTGAGCGTATGGCAGGCTTTGGCTTCTCCTTCGGGATGCTGCCACTGATAGAGAAGCTTTATCCTGACAGAGAACAGCGTGCGGAAGCCTTACAGCGTCATTCTGAATTTTTCAACAGCCATTCATGGCTGACCAGCTTTATTATGGGAATCGTTGCTTCTATGGAAGAAAAAAATGCAAACAACCCGGAAGAGGATAACGGGGATTCTATTTCTGCGATAAAAAGCGGACTGATGGGACCACTGGCAGGAATTGGTGATTCTGTTTTCTGGGGAACATTGCGTCCGATCTGTGCTGGTATTGCCGTATCTCTGGCGAAGGAAGGAAACATCTTCGCCCCGCTGCTGTTTCTGGTTATGGCGAATATCGTTCATATTACGATACGTTATAAAGGCGTATTCCTCGGATATGATATGGCAGAAAGCTTCATGGAGGGAATGGAGTCATTACAGATTAAAAAATGGATGAAGGTTGCAACAATATTAGGCCTAATGGTCGTGGGAGCACTTGTTGGTTCTTGGCTGAATGTGACAACACCGTTTGTATATACGGTGGGAGAATCTTCCATTGAGCTACAGTCTATGCTGGATGGCATCATACCGAAAATCATTCCCTTGGGAATCACATTGCTGTTATTCTATTTTGTCAGAAAAGGCAAAAATATAAATATGATCATGCTGATCATGGTATTGATTTCATTCCTGCTTGGATTTGCAGGTATTATTCAATAAAGGAGGGGTTTTTATGTCAGTCGTATTGATTAGAGTAGATGACCGGTTGATTCATGGTCAGGTAGTTGTGGGATGGACACGCACGGTGAATGGTTCCTATATTCTTGTCATCGATGATGCTGTTGCAAAGGATTCAATGCAGAAGTCACTGCTGAAGCTGGCGACACCCACCGGGGTGAAGTCTGAAATTCTAAGCGTTGCTGATGGTGTGGAAAACTTAAAAAGCGACAAGTATCATGCTGAAAATTTGATTATTCTTGTAAAAGGACCAGATACAATCAGACGCTTACTTAAAATGGGGATTCATATCTCAGCTTTAAACATTGGGAATATTCGCAAGAATGCACAGCGGAAGCCGATTTTAAAGGGCTTGAATGCGTCAGATGAAGAGATAGCAGTGTGGAAAACACTGGATGAAATGGGTGTGCGTATGGTGGCTCAGGGATTCCCAGATCAAAAGAAATATGATTTCAATGAAATATTGAAGACACTTTAAGTGATATAGGACCTGAATTAAAGTCAGGTCTTTTTTGATGATAGCTTTTCCATATATTTGATTTATATTAAGTATCTAGAGGATTATCTTTTTCGTCTAGAGATGAAATGTTATAATGAATTTGATCGTTTTACATATGAAGGAGATAGCTTATGGATGAGAGGGAACAGCTGTGCAAAAATCTGGATGAGCTGCTGGAGACTTACGGTGACATGGTGTATCGGGTTGCCCTGCAGAATATGGGAAATGTCGCAGATGCACAGGACGCTGCACAGGATGTCTTTCTGCGTATTCTGACACAACAGCCGCAGTTTACATCGAAAACACATGAAAAGGCCTGGATTTTGCGGGTTACCATCAATATATGCAAGGATCACTGGAAATACCAGCGGCTCCGTACAACCGTGGAGCTGAATGAAAATCTGGCAGGCAGTAAGGAGAGCACGAATTTTGGACTGCTGTATGAGGTGATGAAGCTGCCTGTAAAGTATCGTAATGTGATCTATTTGTTTTATTATGAAGAGCTCAGTGTTGCCATGATTGCCGATATTCTGCAAACGAAAGAGGCAACGATTCTGACATGGCTGCACCGGGCGAGGAAGCAGCTGAAAAGCAGACTGGAAGAGGGTGAGTTTAAGTGAAAAAATATCGCGAGGAGCTGAATCAGATTCATATGAGCGAGGAGCTGAAGCAAAGAATACGCAGGGCTGCCATACAGCAGGAGCAGCCGATTCACCGCAAGCATTGGAAGACGCGCTTTGTCTATGGCTGTACAGCCCTGTGTGCAGTAATTGCAGTCTGCTTCGGTTTATATTACAGAAACACTTCACAACCGCCAAAAAAGACTGCACAGGTTGCGAGCAGCATAGAGAAAAATGAAGGAAAAGCTGATGCTGAAATTGGCTCCGTTCAGGAACAGGCAAAGGAAAGCAAAACCGGCTCAGCACAAAATCAGGAGGTGCCGGTGGAATCGTATTATCCGCAAACCCATCCGTATATGGGCAGTACGGGTGAGGCTGATCGGATTTCGCCACAAAAGAAAATAGTAAAAGCGATGCCATATGAGAATGATCATCTGGATGTAAAGGGAGCTTTGCCTGTATTCAAAAAGCAGTATGGTGATGGACCATCCTTAACTTCCATTCCGGAAAAAGACCTGAAGGAACAGGAAAAGAAAGCGGAAAAGCTGTTTCAGGCTCTGAAGAAAAAGACATCCAAAAGTATTCAGATTACAGATATCATGGCAGATGTAAACGGGGAGCTGCGCCTGATTCTGAAAACGGATAAGAAGGGAGGGACAAGAACGCAGCAGCACGAGATAGCAGAGGAGCTGCTTAAAATATATCCCGAGCTGTTCACCTTCCAAGACGCAGATATCCAAACCCGCTGTTATACGAGTATGGGCAGTGGTATAATGGCTTGCCAAACGGATATTTACAAGGCTGAGGACGATGGTAAGCAGGGCTTGCTGAATCAGGTAACGGCAGGAGCTGTGCTGACGGATGCGGGCGATGGTGTGTATTATTTGAGCCTTCCTTACAATACGTATGAAAAGCAGCTGCAGGAATTTACTATCATGAGCAGTGGTGAAGCAGAGCAGGTGTTAAATCAGAGAGGCTATTACAGCACGCTGCCGCCCTCTGAAATTTCTGTGGATCAGCTGGAAATACTGCATGTAGAGCTTACCTATGGAGGAGGAGAGGATATGTATGCCTCCTATCTGCCATACGTTATACCGATATATCGCTTCTATACATGGGATACGAACAGACTGCGACCGGTTTTATTGGAAGTGCCTGCACTGTACCCGCAGGATTTACGTGAGCTCAAGGAAAATACATGGTATTTCACACAGTGAATCCAAACGCTGTATAGGAAAATAAAAATGCGGAAGGTTTCAGGTACAATAGAAAGTCAAGGAAAGCGGTAGATTATGTAAAGGAAACGATGGCACAAAGAACAGAAATCGCTGTAAAGAAAGGAATACTATGAAAAAAATTGGAATTATCTGTGCAGGGGATACAGAGCTGGCAGCATTTTTCCCTTATTTAAAAGAGGATGAGGTGATAGAGAAAGCAATGCTGAGCTTTCACTGCGGACAGATTCACACAGTGCATGTGGTTCTGTTATACAGCGGCGTTTGCAAGGTGAATGCAGCAATCGCAGCCCAGCTGTTGATTGATCGGTTTGCAGTGGACTGCATCCTCAACGCAGGAACAGCAGGGGGAATACAGGAGCAGGTACAGCTCTTTGATACTGTGATATCTGAGCGTATCGCCTATCATGATGTGGCACGCGATCTACTGACAGAGTTTCATCCATGGATGGATTGTGAATATTTTTATGCGGATAAAAAGCTTCTGCGTATAGCTCAGGATTATAGGAAAACCGCAAAGAGCCCCATTTTGTTTGGAACGATGGTAAGCGGCGAGCAATTCGTGACAGATGATAACAGAGCGCATATTTTAGAAATATTTGCTCCTCTATGTACCGATATGGAAACGGCGGCCATTGCACATGTCTGCTTAGTGAATCAGCTTCCATTTCTTGCTATACGCACGATAACCGATACAGCTGAGCATAAAGGAGTGGAGGAATTCGAGAAGAACTGTGAAGCAGCCTCTGCAATCGCAGCTAAGATAACCTGTGATTTGCTGCCACTCTTTGCTGCGACATGATAACACAGAGTAAAGCAGTGCTGCCGTCTTAATTTTTACTCACAGGGATAAATGAGGGGAGAGCTATTTCGTACAGGCTCTCCTCCAGAACAGGCTTTTCGTTTCTTCAAAACGAAGGCCTTTTTCCTGCGTATATTTACACCAGCATTTTTGAACATATGCAAAATACCGCGGATAACCCCCTGCTCTGTGCGGATTGCGGAATAAATATGAGAAGAAAACGACCAATTATGGAAAAATATGTTGAAAAATTCTCAAAAGGTTGTAAAATTAAGTTAGGAATCCCCTTACATTTTAAAGAAATAGGAATAATTCGGCAGATAACCATCATACACTGGATATGAAGGTGCATCTGTATCTCATATAGACATACATAGTTCATTTTATCTTCAAATGTAAAATACGACAGGGAAAGGAGGAGAGAACTATGGCTATTTATGATATTTTATGTGAAGTAAAAGACGTAAGAGAAGCAGATACCGGTATCTGTGAATTCAATGGTTTCCTAGAAGATTATCTTTCCATCATAGAAACAGCAGAAGGAAAAGAGGACGATTACACTATCCTTTCGCAGCTCTTTGAAAAGGATCATAATCTGAAAATCTGCGCAAATCTGAGGCTGAACATCAACAAGGATGCAATCGCCAATCAGATTATACGCTACAAGGATTCATTTAAACTGCCGAAGGGAACAATCAAATGTCCGTATGTTGTATATGGAAGCTTTGATGAACACCAGAAGGCAATTATTCTTACATTGGGAGATAAAGAGGAATATGTGATGGCAAAGGCGCTGTATTATGTCATGAGCGAACCGGAAAATGAATATGAAGGAACGCGGAACGAGATTATCGCCTTGAGTGTGAACGGGGAAAGTGTCGATACCCTGCTGGATACGGTGGACAGCTTTTTCGAGAGAAACCGCAAGGCCGGAATCGTACAAAGAGAGCTTGATGCAAAGCTGTTCCTGAACTATGATGAAATGTATGAACTGGCTCAGAAGATTGCGAGCTATCAGCTGGTAAATCTGAGGGACATTCTTGCGAAATGCGATGATAAGGAAGAATGTATCAACAACATTATCGCAAACTGGTTCCTGCTGAAGAAATTCTCCTATGTTCAGTACATGATGGATAAGAACAATCTGAACAGGGTGCATGAAGGAAATGTTAAAAAACAGCGGCAGGTGGCAAAGGAAAAATGCGATGCCATTGGCTTTGTTTCCTACAGCGAGCTGTGGAAGCTGGTTAAGGAATTGAGATAAGAAACCGAGAGGTTTCTTTCTTTTGCATGTCATACACAAACAGGCGTATAATAGATATGATTGTGAGGTGACAGTATGAAATATTGTTATGAATGCGGACAGAAGCTGCGTATGAAGGAGCTGGAGCATGAAGGTATGATTCCCTTTTGTGACTCCTGTCGTAAATTTCGCTTTCCTATCTTCTCAACAGCGATTTCCATGGTCACACTGAATCCGCAGCAGGATAAAATTCTGATGATTCAGCAATATGGTAAGCCCAACAATATCCTGGTCGCAGGCTACGTCAATAAGGAGGAATGTGCAGAGGACGCACTGATGAGAGAAATGGAGGAGGAAATCGGCAGGAAAGTCATGCAGTACCGCTTTCTGCGCAGTGAATATTTTCCGAAGACCAATACACTGATTTTTAACTTTGCCGTTGTGATCGATAGTGAAAGACTGGATGCCGTAAGCACATGGGAGGTGGATCAGGCTGCCTGGTTTACCTTTGATAAGGCAAGGGCTGCGGTAAAGCCGGCTTCCCTGGCACAGCGCTTCCTATTGAATTTTCTATCGGTTTATGAACGCGATGGGGAGCATTTCTTTTTCAATCATTGAATCGCATAGGAAGAGGAGGATCGTTCCTTCTTTTTTGTATACTGTTTTATCCTGTATTGCATTTCAGGAAACTAAAATGCGTTAAAAAAAGCAGAAATCGATGATGACTTCTGCTATCTTGACTGTTATTGCTTTAAAATATCCTGCATGCGCCTATATAGGATAGGACCGTCAAAGCCGAAGGTCTTCTTACCATTCATCTCCATGCGCTCCTCAACCTCCAGCTGCTGGGGACCTGTGGTTTCCCGAAGGATAAATTTCAGTACCGGCGAAAACATGCTTTCACTGCTCCCTGTAAAAATACCGTCGTGCTCTTCATAGAGCATCGGGGTGAATTTTTCACTCTTTTTCAGGTGCAGGTAATCCAGCGTGAGATCCGGATTCGCAGCGGTAAAGGTTTCCTTTGTATAGCCTTCCGGCATATCATAGGATGTCAGAACCACACGTCCTTCCTCATTTAGTGTAAAGAGAAACAGATGCGGCTGTGCATTCGTACTTCCGTTTTGCGTGTAATAGCTTTCTTCCAAGAGGAAATAGCCGTTAAAATTCTTCGGCAGATTTGCAATACGCGCATTCACTACGGTATTGATATGATGTGCGTAAGGGTGAGTGATTTCCCCGGCATCATGCTGTTCGCGGATTTGTTGGGAGTTATCAAATTCTCCGCTCATGCAGGATAGAAATCTCTGTAATGTGTCCATAATCATTCCTTCTTTCAAAATAACAGTATACCCTTTGCGACACAACGTCAATCCTTCTGACGATAATCACAAGATATCACACAGCGGCTTTACACTTCAACATCAACGATACGCTCCTCCACATATTCCGGCAGAAAGCGCCCGTTTGTAAGCTCGGCTATGGCGGCATCCAGAGGCTCTGCACACATCCAGCGGTAGATAACCAGTTCTTTGTAGTCCTTGTCCAATAGCTCGACTTCCTTTTGTCGGAAGAAATAATCCAGCTTGCCGATCAGCTCATAGCTGAAGGTCATGGAATACACCAGACGTTTTTGCTTCTGTGTAATCACAGCATGCTCCAGCGCATTGGAAACACTCTTGGAGTAAGCACGAATCAGCCCACCGGCTCCCAGCTTGATACCGCCAAAATACCGGACGGTTACCGCAACGATATCCTGCATCTGACGATTTGCCAGACACTCCAGCATGGGAACACCAGCTGTCCCCTGCGGTTCTCCGTCATCATTGCTTCGCTGCAGCTCGTTCTGTTCGCCGATGATAAAGGCATAGCAGTGATGCCTTGCATTCGGATGAAGCTTTTTGATCTGCTGTATAAAATCCTTGGCATCCGCTTCGGAAAAGCTCTTATGCAGATAACAGAGAAATCTGCTTTTCTTGATTTCCAGCTCTGCCATGGAATCATCTTTTATTCTGTACATACTATCACCTATGCTTATTATAGCGGATAAAGGAGTGAAAGAAAAGCCGGTTTGAGAAACAAGCGTTTTCAATCATTCCGGCTTCAATTCTATAAACTTTACCTCTCCCGGATCAAATTCCAGCGGTATATTCTGGAAGCTGTCCATCGTGATATCATGGGTAAACGGGTCTTTTGTGGAAAAAATCTGTTGGATGCAACGCAGGGCGAACGGCAGCTCGCATATCATGTTCTCTGTATGTATATGCAGCTGTACACTGTCATGCACATTGGTATTGCATACCACCAGCAGTGCTTTGTCACTGCTTATGTAGGTGAAGCCGATACCATAATCCCTTGGTGAATCAAACCATACGGGAATGCAGGCATTTGGATCTGTAACAGCTGTTTGATAGGCTTTTCGTATGGCACTTGTCTTCTCGAGGAGCGTGGGAAAGATTGGAAGATTCGGATTGCGGTAATCAAACCAGTATTCATCCAGATATGCCTGTCTGCGATGCCGGGGATCCTCTTTTGGCAGCATATTCAGATAGCTGGGATCTCCGTATTCACTCAGCTGCATTGGCTGAACCTCAAAGGCTTCCACTCCGTTCATCATAAACGGAATACCATTGGGCAGAAACTGATTCATCACCGTCAGCATAATCGCAGCGGTATTTCCCTCCACACTGGCGATGCGACGGGAATCATAGGACTCACAGGCCGCAAGCATCGGGCATGCGTTTCCCTTCAGACGATAGCTGAAGCTGTGGAATTTAAAATTCCATAAATCGCTTTCCTCATAGGCTCCGCTGCCGGATATGGCATCATAGCCCTTGTTCAGCCATAGCGGACTGTTGTCGCTCACAGTATCCTCGGCAATCATGACAAAGGCTTTATCGTGCTTTCTTGCTGCTTTTGCCATGGCTCTTTGCAGCTTTTCCGGAAGCAGATACGGCTTTTCCAGATAAATGCCGTCTATACCAAGCTCCTGCTGATACCAGAGAATGGTTTCACACAGGTAATCCCACAGCACTGTCATCGGCTTTCTTGCCGGATGGAGGTCATAGCGGATAATATCCTGCGTCAGGTATGGCTTGGCCTTTGCTCTTATATCCTTAGGTACCTGAGCGTGAATATCCTCATACATGCGCCATATGGTTGTGTCCTGCTCGGCAGGGATACCGGCATTGATCTGATCCACCATGGATGGGGCAATCGTTGTATGCAGAGCTCTTTCGATTTCTCTTAAATTTTCAAACGTTTGTAAAGCGGCAGGAGCCTCCTGAAACAAAGCGATATGCTGCTGTACTTCCTCACTCCGGTAAAAATCCTTCAAGGCATAGGTAAAGGGAAGGGTATTCTGGGGGAGTGCATTGCAGCGTGGTGGGTGATATGCGGTTTGCTGATCGCTGTCATACCAGAAAAACCATTCCGGATGTTCCTTATAATAGCTGTTTTCTCTTGCCAGCTTACCGGGACAGTATTCCAGAATCACACGGAATCCCAGCAGATGGCATGCCTCGAAAAAGGCGGCACATTGTTCCTTGGCATCCAGCTTGTTGACTAGCTTATCCTGCAGCAGCGGGTCAATGCTGCGAAAGTCCGTAACAGCCTCCTTGACCGGATAATCCTGAGCATTCTGTGTTTTGCAGAGCGGGAAAATCTGATGCAGCAGTATGGTATTGATACCCATGCGCTTTAACAGCGGCAGCAGCAGGATACTTTTCAGGAAGGTGCCGTTATCGTTGAGATGGTAGAGATTATCACTCACCAGACGGTCGTCGCGGTCATGATCCCAGGCAGTTGCTGTGCGGACCATGAGAGAATACACACTGGCTTGCTTTAGCCAGGCTCTTTTATCAGAGGGTTTCTCTGTCGCAGACTGTGGCTGTTTCCAGTTTCCATCCGTATCCTTCAGAATGTTGCGCAGGGTGAAAAGATAAAATTCATACGGATGTACAAGCAGCTCCTTGCTGCGTATGCTTTTCGCCGGACGATAGCCATACAGATTCCAGGACTGCGGAATTGCATAATTGTAGATTTCCTTCGCATGGCTTTGGCACTGCTTTTCCAGCTCCTCATATAAGCGTTTTAAATAGTTCATGTGAAAACCCCCTTATACGTATAGTATTCTATACGTGGCGAAAAATGTCAATCGTTAATTGAGAAAAGAAAGCGATTTCGACACTTTTTTCAGCGTGTTATTTTTATACTTGCATCACGAGGAGGATGCATATGAAGAAGCTTCTGTTGTGCTTACTGGTACTGCTGATGCAGGGCTGCAGCGGTGCTGCTTCACAGCCTGCGGATATCCATATGAAGGAAGAGCAATATGAAATCGAACAGGGGGCACGCCTGGATATCTATCTGCCGGATGAAGGTTTATCCAATGCTTTGGAAGCACTGTGGAATAGGACCTATCCCGCATATCGCAATGCATTGCATTTTTCACAAAAGGACAACTCTTTGCAGGCTCACGATCTGGTGTGGATAAAGGATACGGATGCATTGGATGAGGCTACATCTGCCTATCCGCTAACCGGCATTGTGCAGCATCTGGAATATCCATGGCCTTTTAAGCTTGCGCGAACAGCACGAAGGGACAGCTTTTTTCCCGTGAGCGGGAAGGGACTGATCTTTGTTTACAATACATATACCGCGAGGCAGCGGGGACTGTCAGAGCGTGATTTTGATGATTTCAAAAACCTTGCAGGAAAGAAGGATGTATATTATCAGAATCGCACTCTTCCGTATACCATTCCCTTTTTCTTTGATCGAGGGGACGCAGAAAATACGGCGGTATCGATGAAAACCGTTGTACAGAATCCGGAGTTCAAAAAGCGGCTGCACCGCTATCGCAGCTTTCATGCAAGACTGGATTTACATGACGATACACTGGATGATGAAGCGTTTTATGAGGATGATCGCTATGTGAGCGGGCTTGTCATGAACGATACAAGCTTTGACAGCTCCAAGGCCTATGCCGATATGCATCTGCAGTTTGCACCTATGCCATCCCTTGAAGATGAGCAGCTGCGGCCTGTTCTGGATGTATACGGCTTCATGGCCAATCAAAGCACCCGCTATCCCAATGCTGTCTTTGCCTTTCTGCAGCTGGTACGCTCGCAGGCCGGTATGGACGTATTGCTGGAGAACAATCTGCGTCCGCTGGTACAGCGTGAGGATGTGGAGAAGCTTGGAATCTATGATACGTATGTTAAGCAGATTCTGTGTGCGATGAGTGAATCACAGCTGAGGAACACCTCCTACATCAAGGAAAAATCTTCGATTTCAATACTGGAGCTGTATGAAAAAAGCAATTTGCTGTCTTTGCTGCAAAACAGCCTGTATACAAAAGAAAATGACTCTCATGTACAGAAAGTCATTCATCAGGATATTACACACTGGATACTGACGCAGTAATCAGTGTGTTTTTAGTTTACTGCGGATGTATAGGAAAAGAAGTAGTGGAAGAGCTGCTGGAAGAAGGCTGTAATAGCCGGCTGCAGTATTGTTTACGAAGAAATAGACACAGCATATAAGGGAGAATAGGAACCCCCATATACAGCTAATCTGTAATGTGGCAGGAGTGTCCTTTGTATGAACAAAGAGAAAGGACTTTTTATAATTCTCTCGATATTCCTCACTGCTCGCATATTTATGATAATGCGATACGGTATATCCCACAGCCACAAGGACTAAGACCATGACCGAGTTTAAGTGGAAATATACACTGATGATATAAAGCGGCAGATACCATAACAGCTCCAGCCAGGATAATGATCGTTTCATAGCTTACCTCCATAGTACCCGGTTATTATAGCACAGTTATGGCTGTACAGCTATGCAGGAATTGCGATTAGCTAGTGGATTATTTCGATGACGGGTTCGATGCAGTTACGTCAGATATAGAGGGGATGTATCTGAAATCATCGCTATCAATGAGGGAAGATGGCAGATCGAAGAATGCTTCAGAACAATGAAAACGAACTTTGGAGCACGACCTGTATACCTGCGGAGAGAACACAGGATTAAGACCCATTTCCTAATCTGCTTTCTGGCATTGCTTAGGATTCTGGAAATGAAACTGGACAAGAAATATACAATAAAGAACATCATAGATTCGCTGATAAGAATGGATGTATGTGCATTTGACGCATATGGCTACATTCCAGTTTATAAACGGATGATTTTCATGTACTATTTGGTTTCCATACAGATACTCAGATTATCAAGAAAGCTAAGATGAGAAGTATCATTCATCAGTCTAAGGCTGCAAATAAATTACGATATTCACCTGCAAAACAAAAAACGCAAGAAAACCCCTTAATTAAAGGGTTTTCTTGCGTTATTTCTTTCTTAAACTGTCAAAGACGGGGGGCAAAGATGTGATGTGAACAAGAAAGCATCCTATTGAAAACAGCGAAAAAACGGATCATCCCTGACCCGCTTCTTTCGTATAGAATTTACAAGCTGCGCAATGCGTCAACCAGCTCGGTTTTCTCTGTGGCTTTTGCGTCCTTTTCCTTGATGACGCGTGCCGGACATCCTGCGACCACACTGTTGGCAGGGACATCCTCGATCACTACGGCACCTGCTGCGACCACGGCATTCCTTCCGATGTGTACACCCTCGATCACTACGGCATTCGCACCGATCAATACATCATCCTCCACAATGACAGGGGTCGCGCTTGCCGGTTCGATAACACCCGCAAGAACCGCACCGGCACCGATGTGACAGTGCTTTCCAACCGTCGCTCTGCCGCCCAGAACAGCACCCATATCAATCATGGTACCTTCCCCGATGATGGCACCGATATTGATGATAGCCCCCATCATGATAACCGCATTATCTCCGATTTCCACCTGATCGCGTATGCATGCGCCCGGTTCAATTCGTGCATTGATATATTTTTTATCCAGCAGCGGTACTGCGGAATTGCGGCAGTCATTTTCCACAACCATGTCCTCAATACTTTCCGCATTCTCTTTCAGGATTGGCTCAATGATTTTCCAATCACCGAATATGACCTTGCTGTCTGTCCCGAATACCTTACAGTCCGGGAAAGCAATCGGCTTTTTTTCCTTCAGATACACCTTTACCGGTGTCTTTTTTTCTGCGTTTTGTATAAATGCGATGATTTCCTTAGCGTTCATAGCTTCCTCCTTATGCGAACAGAATATCCTTCATGGTATACATGCCCGGCTTCTGTGTGACTGCAAAGCGTGCAGCGCGCAATGCGCCATTCACAAAGATTTTACGGCTGTTGGCAGTGTGCTTAATTTCAAAGATTTCATCATCTCCAAAAAAGTAAACATCATGCTCTCCCGCAACTGTTCCACCGCGCACGGCGTGTATACCGATTTCCTTCTGCCGTTTTCCTACAAAGCCGTTCCTTCCGTGTACCTCCCGGTATGTATGCTCCCTGTTCATGGCAGCTACCAGCATTTTGGCGGTACCGCTTGGCGCGTCCTGCTTCTGGTTATGGTGCTTTTCCACAACCTCCATATCAAAGCTTTCCTCCAGCATCGGTGTAATCATTTGCAGAACCTCCTGGAAGACAGCGATTCCAAGGGAGAAATTCGCCTGAAATACAACCGGTGCAACACTGCTTAGCTCCTCCACCTGTCGCTTCTGAATATCATTATGCCCGGTGGTGCCGCAGATATAAGCACATGCATGCTTCAGCACAAACGGCTTGATCCATACCAGATTGTCCGGATGGGAAAAGTCGATGACGATATCCACATGCTCCTGCAAGGTGGATATATCGGGATGATTGGTACCGTCGGCAATCATAACGACCTTCATATCGTCACTTTGCTCAATGGTTTCCACAATCATTTTTCCCATTTTTCCATAGCCTGCAACGAGTACATTTAACATAGACCGGCCTCTTTCATTTCACTGAACAGTGCCTTGCGGTGAGCTTCCTCCATTTCGCATAGCGGAAGACGGTATCCGCCGACCTCCTTGCCCATCATGTTCAGGGCTTCCTTGACAGGAATCGGATTAACCTCGATAAACAGGGCGTGAATCAGATCAAGATAAGTTAACTGTGTCGCAAGCGCTGCGTCTGTGTTCCCGTTCAGGTAATTGTGCACCATTTCGTGCACTTCCTTTGGCATGATATTTGCCCATACGGAAATGACACCGCTGCCGCCAAGCGATAACAGGGGAATGACCATATCGTCGTTTCCGCTGAACATAACGAAGTCATCGTTCAGATACCGTGCAATGCCTGCGGCATATGCGATGTTTCCGCTTGCTTCCTTGATTCCGCAGATATTCGCATGCTTGCTTAACACCTTGACGGCTTCCTCACTGATACTGCATCCGGTTCTGCCCGGCACATTATAAAGAATGATCGGTTTGTCCACAGCATCCGCTACCGCAGTGAAATGAGCAATCATGCCCTGCGCATTGGCCTTATTGTAATAGGGAGAAATCACAAGCAGTGCATCAGCTCCCATATCGGCATATTTCTTACTCTTTTCAACCGCAGTCTCCGTACAGTTGGAGCCGCTGCCGACAATAACAGGTATTCTTCCTTTGATTATCTGCAGGGTGCATTCCACAACTGCATCATCCTCTTCATGCGTCATGGTGCTGGATTCCCCGGTTGTACCCAGAACCAGAATGCCATCGGTTCCGTTTTCCACATGCCATTCCAGAATTTCCTTCAGCTTATTAAAATTCACACTTCCATCCTCATGAAACGGAGTTACCAGAGCGACAATACTTCCTTTAACATTAAACATATGCAACTTCTCCTTTCAGGATCCTTTCGGCAGGACCAAACATGTGGACGTGCTGCTGATCATCGATATCAATATGCAGCTCTCCACGCTTTAATATAATTTTCAGATTTGCTGCGCAGCCCTTCTTCTCATGGGCGATGCGTGCTGCGGCACAGGCGCCGGTTCCACAGGCCAGTGTCATACCGACACCCCGCTCATATGTCACCATCTGCAAAGTATTTGCATCCACGATTTGCACAAAGTTGACATTTGTCTGTTCTCTGTACAGGGGATGGTGACAGATCGCATGCCCGATGTCGTTATAATCATAGGCAAAGGCATCGGATACAAACACAACGGTATGTACCGTTGACATAAAGAAGCTGTACACCGTTACGCTTTTATCCCCCACAGGCAGCTCATATCCCATAACAGGCTCCTTCAGCGCATCCACCTGAATGCTTTTGGGATCATCATCCCAGGTTCCCATATCAATACGTACCTGAAACGGTTCTAGAGATACCCGTGTCACATGCTTGACTCCTGCCAGCGTTTCCACATCATATTCCTCAGCGGTTTCAATACCCTCATCATAACAGTATTTCGCAAAGCAGCGAATCC
Source organism: Clostridium sp. DFI.1.208 (assembly GCF_024463855.1). NCBI lineage: Bacteria > Bacillati > Bacillota > Clostridia > Eubacteriales > Clostridiaceae > Clostridium > Clostridium sp. DFI.1.208. Next base: position 74,048 of record NZ_JANGCA010000005.1, read on the forward strand.
CGTTACCGCACATCGGTGCGCGAGAGCCATCCGCATTGTAGAATACCATCTCCAGCGGCTTCTGCTTCACCAGAATACAGCCGTCTGCACCGATTCCCGTATGCCGGTCACAAACACGTATGACGAAGCTCTCAATGCTCTGATGTTTTAACAGCTCCCAATCGGTAATGATGAAATCATTTCCGCAGCCATGATATTTGGTTACCGGAATCATAGGTCAAAGGCCTTTCCCAGCACCTCAACCGCCTTCAGCTTATCCTTTTCCTCAATGGTCAAAGAGATGGAAATCTCACTGGAGGTAATCTGGTAATAGCGGATATTGTGATCGCTGAGTGTAGTCAGAACCTTTGCGGCAATACCGCTGTGTGTGGAAATCCCCACGCCGACGATTGACAGCTTTACAAAGCCAAGTAGACGGGAGATCGGATAGCGGGAATGCAGCTTATCAATATTTTTCAAAATCACATCGGATTGCTGTTTGTTGCAGTAAAAAGCGAAATTGACCTTGCCGTCATGAGTCAGCTGCTGGGATATGGTATCCAGGTTGATATCCAGCTGTGATATCATCGCAAACAGCGAGTTCAGAAACTTTCCGTCATTGGGCAGATCGTTTACCCTCATAATTGCATAATCTTCTTTGATGCTGATACCTGTGATCGGCATGTCTTCCAGATGCTTCGTTTTTTCCATAATATACGTTCCTTTGTCTAAATTCTCTTCCAGTGCTCTTCCCAGATACAGACGCACGCCGTATTTGCTGGCAAGCTCGACACTTCTTGTTTCCAGCACCCCGGCACCGAGACACGCCATCTGCATCATTTCATTATATGTGATTTCGTGCAAACGTTTCGCATGCGGATACATTCTGGGGTCAATGGTATACACGCCGTTGACATCGGTAAAGATATGACACTCCCAGCCCAGCTTTGCCGCAAGTGCAACGGCGGTGGTATCGCTACCTCCTCGTCCCAGTGTCGTGATATCCCCGACCTCGTTCGCTCCCTGAAAGCCCGCAACAACGACAACCTTATCATCCTCCAGATGCTGCTTTAGCCGCGTGATGTCAATATCCATAATGCGTGCATGAGAATGGTGATCACTGGTTATGAACCCACACTGGTAGCCGGTCAAAGAGACTGCCGGTACACCCAGCGCATCAATGGCCATCGCAAGCAGGGTGATGGTTCTCTGTTCCCCAGTGGAAAGCAGGGAATCCAGCTCGCGCTCATTGACATGCTCTCCGATTTCCTTTGCCATGGCAATCAGCTTGTTGGTTGTCTTTCCCATGGCGCTTGCCACAATGACCACCTGATCACCCTGTGCCTTCAGCTTTGCCGCATGTGCTGCGATCGCCTTGATCTGCGCAATCGTGCCAACGCTTGTTCCTCCATACTTCTCTACAACATTCATACTTTGATTTCCTCATCACATTCCAGCTTACACATATCCTCATATGTTTCGCGTTTTACAACAAAGCGTACCTTACCATCCTTTACGAAGACGACAGCCGGTCTTCCCAGACGATTGTAATTGCTCGCCATACTGTAGCCGTAGGCACCTGTCGTATACAAGATTAACAGATCATTTGTCTGTGCGTGCGGCAGCTGTACGTTCTCCACCAGAATATCTCCGGATTCACAGCATTTTCCGGCAACAGTGACCGTTTCGCTTTTTTCCTCATCCATACGGTTCGCAATATCACAGGCATAGGCTGCCTGATAAAGCGCCGGACGAATGTTGTCCGACATACCGCCATCCACAAAGATATACTTTTTGTTTTCCGTCTGCTTCTGATAGCCGACGCGATACAGGGTGGAGCCTGCTTCCGCGACAATGCTTCGTCCCGGTTCAATCATCAGCTTTTCCAACGGCAGATGATAACGGTCCCGCTCCCATTTGCAGGTATCCAGAATTGTCTGGCACACCTCCTGCAGCGGAATCGGGTGATCCTCACTCGTATAGTAAGCCGCAAAGCCGCCACCCAGATTTAATGCTGTGGTGGTAATTCCGTAGGCCTTGCGCAAATCGTCCACAAATTTCATCAGCGTCTGAATTTCCGCAACATAGGCATCCTTATCAAAAATCTGGGATCCGATATGTGCGTGGAATCCTTCAAAGGTGATATTCGGAATACTTGTCAGCGTCTGAATCATATCCCGGATATCCTCCATATGGCTGATGGAGATACCGAATTTGCTGTCCAGATGGGCCGTTACGATATATTTATGGGTATGCGCCTCCACACCCGGATTTACACGAATCAATGTACGCACGGCGGTCCCGACCCGCTGTGCCGCTTTTACCAGCAGCTCGCATTCCATGGCGTTATCGACAACGATGCAGCCGACGCCTGCTTCCAGTGCCATAATCAGCTCATCCCATGTTTTATTGTTGCCGTGAAAATAAACCTTTTCCATTGGGAAGCCTGCCTGCATGGCTGTAAACAGCTCGCCGCCGCTGACGACATCCAGACACAGACCGTGGACTGCCGCCATCTGAACGATAGCCTTGCAGGAGAATGCCTTGGACGCATACAGAACCTCGGTTTCAAAATCCTCACTCTGAAACAGCTCATGAAACTGACTCATTTTCTGCGTGATTTTGTTCTCATCATACACATATAACGGGGTACCGCAGGCATTGGCCAGCTGTTCAACGGATACTCCGGATATTTCCAACACTTTTTTACTCATTTCCATCACCTCATTAAAAAATGCCAGCAGGGGACGTGTACCCTTACTGACATTGTAGTTAATCCTATGACAATAATGATAGCACATCTACTGATGGTAGACAGTTTTATGGATCTTCTCCATAAACCCACCACAGCCTTATGCCTAAGACTGCAGTTCGGCGGAATTGCTGAAACCAGCTGTCAGGTGTCTGCCGACTCCAGCTGATGTAGTCGCTCCCGCGCCTCTATCTATTTTTCTGTATCATATCACTATTTAAGGTAAATTACAACCGTTTTATGAAAATTAAATGTATAAATTTCATAAAATGAAAATATTTACATGAGGGATGGTTTCCTATATAATAAACATAACATAGAGCAGGGAGGATGAAGCACATGTTAGAGAGAATACAAACATTTCGCAGGGATTTGCACCAGATTCCGGAGCTGGAGCTGCATCTGCCGAAAACACAGCGGTATATACAAGAGGCTCTCAGGGATCTTCCCTGTACGCTAAGCTCACCGATTCCAAGCAGTGTTGTGGCTTTTTTTGATGCAGGAAAAAAGGAAAGCATTGCCTTTCGCAGCGACATGGATGCATTACCGGTTACGGAAGCAACCGGCAGAGCATTTACTTCCAGACACACAGGGTGCATGCATGCCTGCGGGCATGACGGTCACATGGCAATGCTGCTGGAATTTGCCTGCCAGCTGTCCGACTATTATAAAGAGCTGCCGCACAATGTGGTATTGATTTTTCAGCCGGGAGAGGAGACACCGGGTGGAGCGGAGCCGATGTGCAAAAGCGGTATCTTTGAACAGTATCAGATCAAACGTATTTTCGGTTTCCATGTATGGCCGATGCTGGACAAGGGGGTAATTGCCACACGTAAAAATGAATTTATGGCGCGCTCCAGTGAGGTGAATATCGATATCACCGGAAAAAGCGCACATGCGGCAAAATATAAGGAAGGCATTGATGCGATGGAGATTGCGGCGCGCTATCTGCTCGATGTATATAAGATGGAACAGGAGGAGCTGCAGCCTGAAACCTATCGTCTGCTGCGTTTCGGCTTGCTGAAGAGTGGTACGGTTCGCAATGTGGTGGCGAATGCTGCCCGTATGGAAGGGACCCTTCGTGCTTTTCAGGATGAAACCTACCAGTTTATGAAACAGCGGCTCATCGAGCTGGCTAAGCCGTATGAAGAACAGGGAGCGGAATTCTCGTTTGATATCAATACCGGGTATCCTGCTGTCCTGAATGATGCTGCACTTGTGGATCAGGTGCGGAAGCTGGATCCGAATATCGTGCTGTTGGAGAAGCCGGAAATGATAGCCGAGGATTTTGCTCATTATCAGCGTAAGGTGCCGGGCGTGTTCTTTTTTCTTGGGACAGGCACCGGAATCGCTCTGCATGCCCACAATTTCGACTTCGATGAAGAGGTACTGGAAGCAGGGGTTAAAGAATACTGCAAGCTGAGCAGGATGGAATAAGGCCTGTGGATTTACAAATACTGCATGATTGTGCTTTTTAAAACTATGCTGCAGGTATGGAAGGATTGGAGAATGTCATGAACGATAAAGATTATTGGTATCACTGCGGTGTTATGGATGCTTTTTGTGAAATCGTGGCAGCAGGCGTGAAAAAGCTTGCACTGTCGCATCCTATCAACAGCGAGGAAGAACTGTGCAGCCTTTTGCCCTATGCCAAACAGCTATGCAGGCAGTATGGTATTCAGTATTATGAAGAAAGGGAGCTGTTGATTACAGATCTTTTTCCATTTCGTTTAAACAAGGGTCACTACAATATTCTGTTTTTCAGAGAAGCTGCAACCTTGCAGGCTTACCTTGCATTAAAAAAAAGAAAGGAGGACGCTCTTCGTCTTGGTATCTATGAGCAGCAACGCACGAAGCTTGCGCTGGACTTTGGTGAGCTGTTGTCCTATGATTTGGAAAGCTGTCTGAAAAAGCTGGAAGAGAATACGGAAAAGGAAAAATTTTGATTGATAAAAACCAGTCCTGCATATATGAAATACATGTCTGGACTGGTGAATTTATGTGTTATACAGCCGTTTATCTATGAGGTAAATAGATACGGCTTTTCTTTTCTCCCTGTTCGATCAGATATCCGTCAAGGACCATTTGTTTCAGGATTCTCTTTGTTGTAGATTCCGCAAGATTCAGCAGCTGTCTGGCTTCCCTGTTGGAAATACGGCCGTTTTCACTGACATACTTTGTAATCAATTGCCGCCGATTTTCATATAACGGTTTTTTATCGGCTTTTAACGGCTTTTTATCGGCTTTTAACGGCTTTTTGCTATCTTTTCGGTATAGATTGACACGAAAGGTATCCCCTATTTCCAAAAAATCCGGTATCGGAAGTTCATATTCCTTCGCTCTTTTCATAATACGGCGAATTCCTGTTCCCCATCCTTCAATCAATTCCATGCGGTTGAAAACCTCCGCGATTGCTTTATTTCTTATTTTTGATCGTCCATGTAAGGCTTCCTGAAGCGTAAGCCCCCCATACAGCATGCCGGGCGAAGTAATCTCTAAACGATCATCAAACAGAGCCACTTGTACACAGGAGGTGTCCATAAAGTTTCTATGGCATTGGGCATTGATAATCATTTCGCGTACTGCACCGACAGGGAGCTCATATTTTTCTTTACGGACAAGCCCGTTTATTTCTGCACTTCGATTGATATGTCGGAGAACAAAGCGATAAGCCTCTTCAATCTGTTCATATAGAGGGCCGGAATATTCCTTTTTATCCAGAAATTCATCACGGTCACACCCCTTGAATAGTGCACATTGTATTTTTGCAAATCTAAAATAATCGCTCGTAAGCAATACAAAGGCATTGGCGGCCTGTAGCTGATTACCCGTTTTTCTCAGAAGCCTCCAATTCAGAAGATGTTCTTCGGTAATCATAGGAATATTCTTTTTTTCTTCTGCTGATTCCACTGCTGACATCATGTACATGTGGATATCGTGGCATAGCTTATCAATGGCTTCCGCCTTTACCTCATAGCCAATACAAATTTGCTCGTCCCATGAAGAATGTGTTCCTTCCAGTTCCAGCTCCTTAATTTTCACTGCATCAGCCTGACGTGAAGTTCCTGCCACACGGATATAAGTCCCATTTTCCTTTCCGATGTGTTTCAGATAATAGGGACGATTGGTACCGGGATATATTTCAACTATGATAATGCACTTACCTTCGATTGTCTGGAAGCTGATATCTGGTATAATTTGCGGCTCGCAGCTATCAGAAACAGTATTGGCTATCGCATCCATAATTTGGAAGACTGTATCCTTGTCTACTCCAACAACGAATCGGCTGTCATCAATTCCGATAATGAGAGAACCCCCGCTTGTATTTGCAAAGGCAATCATGGTTTTTATGTATGTTTCACTGCGTTTTGGCAGGGATGCCTTGAATTCGACATATTTGGATTCTCCCTGCAGTATTTCTTCTATTGTCATAACGGACCTCTCTTTCATCTTAAGCGATATTCTAGTTCAGATGGAAGCAGTGCCGGACCTTTAAAGAGGTTACGAATGGAAAGAATGTTATATGCAATATGTTCATGTCAGAACCTCCTCATAGTTTCATTCATTGTATCATGGTTTTTCTTGTATAGGGAATACGTTTCTATCTTATTTTTTACATATAGGGTTCCTGTGATTTCAGAGGAAGAAAATCATGTGAAAAAATATCATTATGAGAATATATATAATGCGTTCTTCTTTGATAGTATCGCATTTGGATGTAGGTGCTGGAATCAAGAAAAGTGTTCTGTTATCTGGATGCAGAGTTGCGTGCATAATCACCCGTACTACTGTTTCTTATGTAATTGTTGAGAGAAATACAGACTATCTAATTACGGATGGATATGTTAAGATTGCTTATGTAAGCTGCAATGTATCTTGATATTAAATTCTGGTAGGAACTGCATATACTTGCTTTCAGAACCGTACAGCGAAAGCATCTTCAACCATTGATTCAAGTTGGTAAACGACGGTACACTTTCTATGGCTGCTCACCCGGAAATCGGATGCAGGTATGCAATATATGATAATGTCATAACAAAAGGCAGGGAGAAGGACTATGAAAAAATATAAGAAACTCATACTTGCATGTTGTATGCTGCTGGTTATACTTTCCGGTATTGGCGGTTTTATTCTGTGGTGCTCTTATCATCCGGAAATCAGTGTCCACGTTGATGATGGAGGGATAGGCAAAGAGGGAGACTATAAGCTTGAAGCACCGTATATATCTTATGGGGAAAGGTATGGTATTACACCTGCGGCAGCTGTTGAATTGAACATGACAAATCTTATAATGCAGCATGAGTATGTGATTAAGAATATAGGGAATTCCTATAAGGCATGTGATATAAAGCTTGATATTAAAATAAAAGACAAGCAGACTATCCTTAGATATCATGGTACTGCAATTGATTTAAATGGCAAAGAAGTTGACTATGATAATGAACTTGTCTTGGATTTTGTCTTGGATGCTGTGTACAGTTGATCGTATCTGAATAACACATGATAACACATGGTTTATATAGAATTCTAAAAATAATAGAACAATATTTCGACAAAGGGAGCAGGCAATGCTCTTTTTTCATATGCAAAAAGAAAAAAGGAAGCACCTGGCCTCCTCTAAGGGACTTTGCATATCGATGGTTCAGCGAACCAGTGAAATTACGAGGATTATGACACCCAGCACAACCGCACTGATCAGTACATTGCGGAATGTAAAGAAGTCATACGTATAGTTTCCTGTATCCTGTTCCATTTCTTTCTTTTCCCTCAAATTATGTTCTTCCACGCCATTTGGCGGTGAAAGCTTCTCCTCATTCATGGTATCTCACCCCTTACATGCAAAATCTCTTTCCTTTTGTTCCTGTAATCACATTATAGCACAAGTGACTGCTTTTGTATTAAAACTAATAAAATCGTAAGAAACGTTAAGATTTCTTTATCCAAAAGAAGAAATCTCCACCGTGATACCCGGATGAGCAGCACCAGCAGAGAATCTTACAGTAAGGATACGGAAAAGTTTAACACGATTTATGTAGGAAATCAATACGATCAGAACAGATAGGTACTGAAAATAAATGCCAGCATGATTCCCGCCATAATTAGAATTTTTCGCATACTGATGATCTGTCTGCAGATTGCGCAGTTTTTCAGAATCATCGGTTTTGTCGGTTGCTGTCTCATCAGATCTCTGCTCATCATACTCTTTATCTCCTTCAACCTGTATTCTGCTCTCTGTAGTTCATACTCTTTAACATCATTGTGTTTCTATGGGTATATTCTAACACAGGCAGCAGATTCATCGGCTTATGTTACTAAACTGTAATGGAACTGTAAGAAAACCTGTTCCTATAATATAAACGAAGAAAGTAGAGAAAAAGTTTCAAAGAAATTGATAAAATTATAATTATATGGGTTTTCAATTTTTTGTAGGTGTTTATCTATTTATATTGTACGGCATTTAACTATAATTAGCAATGCTTTCAGAAAAAAAAGCAAACTTTATGTTCAGCTTGCTAAATGAGTTTCAGTTTTTTCAGACAGTTATAAATACCGTCCTCTTTGCTGGTCGTGGTAATCATGTCACTGATCAGCTTTAGTTCTTCACAGGCATTTCCCATTGCCACCCCTATGCCGCAATGCTGTAGCATTTCTGCATCATTCAAGCTATCGCCAACTGCTATGGAGGCTTTCAGCGGTATTTGAAAGTGAGACAGCAGGCAATCCATCCCGGTTGCTTTTGTGATGGCATGATTATATATTTCACCATTTGTACACTCCTCATGAAAGCCATGGTGAATGTGCTTCAGCTGTGCGGGAAGCTGTCTGTCAAATTCCTCAAGCCGGGATTCCTTGGTGATGAAGGTCGCAATTTTCATAATCTGCAGGGTGTCCGTTTCCTTTAGCTCATGAAGTGGATGCATACGGATTGTTGCCATATATTGCCGGGCGAGCTCGCTGTTATCCTTCATGCTTCTTTGAAACAGAGAATGAAAAAAGTCATACCCGATGGGATCAAGAAAAGAAGTACGGCTGCCTTCCAGATTAAAGCCGATCGCGCATGCTTGCAGCAAATGCAGCATTTCATACACCAGCTCCTGTGAAAATGGCTGATAAAACAGGAGCCTTCCTCCGCTTTCCACCATCGCACCGCAGGAGTAAATACAGCCGTCAAACGGAAGGGAGAGTATTTCATCATCCACCTCCGGCTTGGGACGTCCTGTCGCAAGACAGACCTTGTGTCCGTTCGCCTGTGCCTGTGCAATCGCCGCTCTGCTAGAGTTTTGAATGCCGATTTCATGATCCAGCAGCGTGCCGTCGATATCGAGAAAAATACATGCACTCATGCAGCTTCCTCTTCCTGATAGGAAATACTTGTACAAATCATATGCTCAAATTGTGCAAAGGTAGTGCATTCCTTCATTCGTTCCATGACATCATCCTTACTGAATAGATCAACCAGAGCTTCATAAAGATCATGGAAAATCTGTTTGTCGATTTTGTTAAGTGCGACAAGCAGAACCACATGGACGATATGGTTATCCCATTGAATACCCTTTTGAGAAATTGCGACACCAATGCACGTTTTCAGTGCTTCCATTTCCATTGAGTGTGGAATAGCAATATTACCGAAGGCGGTGGATGCGGCAGTTTCCCGAATCATGACGCTGGTTAGAAATCCCTCATTGACATATTCCAGCTCCTCCATGCTTTTGCACAGCAAGGGCAGAACGTCATCTCTGTTAGGGGTATCTTCATTCGCAAGAAATAAAGCGGAGGAGAAAAAGTCATGAAATTTCTTTTTCAGTATATAGTTCTTTTTGTTGGTGCGATAACGGTCGATGGTATTTTGAATATCCATCCGGCTGTTTGGACTTGGAAAGGGTGGAATCAGACACACCTCCTTGTGCACCGGGCATTTTAAGGGGATGGTCGTCAGCAGCATATCGTAATGCAGCTGCTTTAATTCATGCTCATAGGATATTGTCTTGCGTATATTGATCTGATTACCGAAATCAATGAGCAGCTTATTGTAAATCGTGGCTGTCATATTCATATAGTCCGGACACAGCAGAATACACTGAATTTTTCCGTCATTGGTTTTCTGACGTTCGATATCTGCGCCGATATGAAGGGCAAGAAAGGTGACCTCATCTTCATTGATATCCACATGAAAACGCTGCATTAGCTCCATAGCGATGAATATAGCGATATCATAAACCGTTGGACAGCTGGATTTTATAGCATCCACCATGGGATTCTTTGTATACGTATCGTTGCGGACGCGAAGCAGGAGATTCTTTAAATGCAAAGCAAAGGGTGTGATGAAGTTTTCATGATTCAAATCGATGTAATAGCTGTCGTTCACCTTTCGGATGATTTCTCTTGTCAGGGCAAGAATATCCTCGCCGACCAGCTTTTTCAGACTGTCCTCCGAGCTTGGCAGTGAATAATTTGCATTCGTCTTAAACAGCATATACACTTCAAACTGTTCATTGCGGTTAAAGCTGATGGACAATGCCTCCTCCAGACGGGAGCACAGCTCCTCGACCAGAGCGCGCTCATTTTCACTTTCAATGATGAAATCACGGTCTCTTGTTTCAACAAAATTTCCTTCCTTTACCCGGTCGATAATAATTGCGAAGTGCAGAAGCAGATTAACGAAGGAAAAGTCATTGATATAATAGTTGAATTTTTGGAAGGTGGTACGAATGATTGTGGAAACCTGCTCTACCGGAAATTCAGGGAAGCTGCTGGTGATGATATTGGCATCCATGAATTGCTGATCTGTTTCCTCATACATGACATAGCTGATAAGTCTGCGTTTGTCTTTTTCACTGCCATGCAGCCGCACCTCTTCGTTCTCACATGTGAATTCAATATGAAAATTCGCAAACGCCTTGTTCATCTTTGCGATATCCGCCTTGATCGTGGAATAGCTCACGTATAGGGCGTCACAGAGGTCATACAAATCCATGTGGGAGGAATGCTCCAGCATAATTTGCTTCACGATGTAAAAACCGCGCTCGAGACTGGTCTGCGGAATACTTTCCTCTTTTACAGATAGAAGCTCCTTTGCCTGTGCGACTTGTACGGTATACCCCTGCTTGCTGGAAAGAATCACCTTCTGATTGCCAAGCAGATTGATTTCATTGACATAATTTTTTACAGACCGCGTGGAAATTGATAAAGCGGCAGCCAGCTGCCGGCTGGTAACCGCTGTAGAGTGATTAAGCAGATATTGCAGTAACTCAACGTGTTTTTTCTTCATGATACCTACTCCCCTTGCATAGTCACTTGTTATGTCTATTATAAATTACACGGAAACACTGCACAACCAGAAGATTTCACCACACGGTGCAAATGTTCGTATATGGACAACGAATCAGCCTATTCATAATTAAAATTCAAATAGCGATGCTGTTTTTTTTATAGCGCTGCATAGGTGCTTCTGGTTTGTTTATATTATAAAGAAACAAAACGAACAAATGACATTGATCGGGGAAAGGCTTGCACCACACGGTGCAAAACTTCGGTTGAGAAGTACGTGAATTTTAAAGATAATATGGGTGTACAAGGTACAGCGCTCATAAAAAGCGGAAAGGAGTCATCATGGACAAGATGTTCATCATGCTGTGCTGCGGAGCCGGTATGTCCAGTGGTTTTCTGGCAAATCAGGCACGCAAGGCAGCAAAAAAACGCAAGCTAGACACAACAATCGAAGCACGGTCCCATACAGATGTCAGTGGGTATCTGTCAAGTATCAGTATTCTTATGCTTGGACCGCATTACGGAGGAGAGCTATCAAAATGGAAATCACTCTGTGATCCATATAATGTTCCGGTTGTCGTCATTCCACAGGATATTTATGCACAGCTGAACGGGGATGCACTGATCCAGCTGGCACTGGATACACTGGGGAAATAAAAAAAAGCTAAGATGGCACTCTTAGCTTGAAGAAAATCACGCGTTTGTTTAATGATTTCCTCATGATTATTATATATGGTTCATGGGGAAAAGGAAAGACTGAGGAGAAAGAAAAATGAAAAAGTTTATGAATTGGCTTTCTACAGTGTTTGCTCCAAAGATGAATGAAATCTGCAGCAAGCCTTGGATTGCCGCCGTATCATCATCCATGCAGAAAATCATACCGTTTATTTTAACGGGTTCTGTAATCTACTTCTATAACGTATTCCGTTCCTACCTGCCTGCACTTCCGGATCTGGGCATGATTGCCGATTACAGCTTCGGACTGATTTCTTTGATTCTGGCCTTCGTAGTCGGACAGCAGTGTATGGAAAAGCTGAATCATCCGTTCTATCTGACCAACTGCGGCATCGTTTCCATGGCAGTCTTCATGATGTTCATCATTCCGGGAACAGATGAAGCAGGAAATATGGTAATTCAGGGAGGACGTCTGGGTGCAACGGGTATCGCTGTCGGTATCGTAGCCGGGCTGTTTACGTCCATTATCTTCAATCTGTATTCCAAGCTGCATGTGCTGGAGGATTCCACATCCATTCCGGATTTCGTTGTCGGCTGGATCAATTACATACTGCCTACCCTGATTACGCTTGGACTGGGAATGGTTCTGACAAAATACTGTAATTTCGACATATTTGAAATCGTTTTATGGATATTCTCACCACTGGCAGGCTTTGCACAGACCATGCCGGGATTCATACTCTGCTGCTTTATTCCTGCTGTTTTGTACAGTATGGGTATTTCCTCCTGGCTGTTTGGCGCAGTTACCACACCGATTTTCCTTGCCGGTATTCAGGAAAATATCAATTTGGTGGCACAGGGACTTCCTGCTACGAATATCGCAACCAGTGAAACTGTATTTACTGCAGCATTGATTACAATGGGAGGTATGGGGGCAACGCTTGCGCTGAATGTGCTTATGTGTTTCTCAAAATCAAAGCAGCTGAAAACACTGGGAAGAATCTTCATCGGACCAAGTATTTTCAACATCAATGAACCGATTATGTTCGGTGCACCTGTTGTCTTCAATCCGCTGCTCATGCTGCCGATGTGGCTGAACTCTATTGTTGGACCGGCTATCGTCTATATTGTTATGAGTCTTGGATGGCTGAATATTCCGGCGACACTGAATCAGGTTGGACAGGTGCCTGTACCGGTTTCCACCGTTATGATCACACAGGATATGCGTGGTATTTTATGGGCGATTGTATTGTTCGTTGTCTACTTTGCAATCTGGTACCCATTCTTTAAGGTATTTGAAAAACAGAAGCTGGCAGAAGAAGCACAGGAAAACGCTCCTTCTCAGAACTAAAGGGGGATTGACCTATGGATATTATGGAAAACGAGCTTGTCAATGTTGCTATGCAGATTATTCTGCATGCAGGTGATGCCCGACTGCGGGTTGAGGATGCATTGGCACAGGCAAAGCAGTTTCACTTCGATGAGGCGAAACAGAAAATTGCAGAGGCGGAGGAATGTATTCATCAGGCACATGTCGCACAGACAGAGGTGATTCAGAATGAAACAAGAGGAAAAACCTATGAGCCTTGTCTGCTGTTTGCACATGCACAGGATACGCTGATGACAATTATGTCAGAGCTTAATCTGGCAAAGGAATTGATTGCATTTTTTGAAATCATGAATAAGAAAATAGAAGAAAAATAGGAGGCTGAACCATGTCAAAGGGATTTCCAAAGGATTTTTTATGGGGTGCTGCTACCAGTGCCTATCAGGTAGAGGGTGCTGCCTATGAGGATGGCAAGAAAGCCAGCCAGCAGGATATTATCAATAAAGAGAATTATACAAAGCGCGGTTTCGCTACTGCGGATATTGCCAGTGACCAATATCATCATTACAAGGAAGATGTTGCCCTGATGAAGGAAATGGGCTTTACAACCTATCGTTTCTCCATTGCCTGGTCACGTGTATTTCCTGATGGAGTTGGAGAAGTGAACGAAGCGGGTATTCAGTATTACCGCAATCTGATTGATGAACTGCTGGCAAACGGCATTGAGCCGATCGTCACGCTGTATCATTATGATTTACCATGGGCACTTGTGGAAAAATATAACGGATGGCTGAGCAGAGAGGTGGTAAAGGATTTTGAATACTTTGCCCGCTATGTCATCAATGAATTTAAGGACAAGGTGAAATACTGGACGACCATTAACGAGCAAAGCATCATTGTTCAATACTGGACACAGAAATGCTACATTCCAGAGGAGCTGAGAGACAACAATCAGCTGCGCTATCAGATCAATCATCATATGAATCTTGCACATGCCATTGCCTGTAAGCTGGTACATGAGCTTGTACCGGGTGGTCTTGCCGGTGCGGCAATCGGGTATGCCCCGGTCTATCCGCTCACATCCAAGCCGGAGGATGTCATGGCAGCACAAAATGCGCACGATTTGCGTAATGCCTTCTATCTGGATATTTATTTTAAGGGCTTTTATACGAAGTCAGCTATGATTTATCTGGAAGAGCACGGTCTTGCACCGGTCATTGAAGAAGGAGACATGGAGCTGATTAAGGAAGGATATTCTGATTTCCTGGCACTGAACTATTACGCAAGCGAGTGTGCAAAGGCATGTCCGATGGAAGCAGGTAAGGAAATTCGTTACAGTGGTGTCAACTGGTCAGGCAAAAAGGGCGATATGTCAGGCTTTGAAACACACCCTGGTTTCTATGAGATGTGCAAGAATCCGAATCTTGATACAACAGATTGGGACTGGGCGATTGATCCGACAGGTCTGGAATACATCTTCCGTGATATTTACACACGCTATAACAAGCCGCTGATGATTACAGAGAATGGTATGGGAGCATTCGATACCCTGACAGAAGACGGACGTATTCACGACGATTACCGTATCAAATACCTGCGTGATCATATTGAGGCTATGCAAAGAGCAATTGACTATGGTGTAGAAGTGCTGGCATATTGTCCGTGGTCTGCAGTCGATCTGCTGTCTACAAGCAATGGTGTTAAAAAACGTTATGGCTTTATCTATGTAGACCGTACCGATGATGATCCAAAGGAGTGCGCGAGAATTCGTAAGGATTCCTTCTACTGGTACAAGAAGGTGATAGAATCAAACGGAGCTGATTTATAGGGTGCAGGCATTTCCTGCCCCCGGCTCATTATACATTGACGTCATCGCCTTACAGAGGGAAGTCTTTCATATAATACAGGGGCTTTACGCTGTTGCGATACGCAGATACTTGCCACGATGGAGGCAACTATGATGAAAAAGAACAGAAAAGGAACTGGGCATCAGAGTTCCTTCTTCTATCGATGTATTCTCTGTGCTGCCGGCGGTATGCTGATGGGAGTAGCTGCGGTTTTGTTCCTTGCAGGCGGTCATGGTGCAGATCCCATGAATACACTGCTGCAGGGGATGAGCCAGGTATTGCGGCTATCCGTGGATGCCTGTAACAATTTGTTATCCTTCACATTTGTGCTGGCAGCGTTTTTTATCGATAGAAAACAGATTCATGCGGGAACGATTATATTTCCCGTTGTTACAACGATTACCATGCGGATTCTTACACCGTTGATACACGCGGATACACTGCTTCATAGCGTATTGTTCTGCATAGCAGGCATTTGTATCATCGCGATGTCCATCGCATTGAGCATCTATGCTGACTGTGGCAAGAATCCATATGACTGCGTAACCTTTGGCTTGATGAATAGAACAGGCCTTTCCTACCATGTGATTCGCTGGATACTGGATGGCAGTATGCTTATATCCGGTATTCTGCTGCATGGTACCTATGGAGTGGTGACAATTATCAATCTGCTGGTGCTTGGCAAGTTGATAACTGCAGCACTTGCATTGCTAAGGCGTCAAAGCGGGATATGCAGTTCTGTGAAAATAGAGGAGGAGATATCATTATGAAACAGGTACCGGAAACATTTCCTGAAAGTTTTCTGTGGGGTGGTGCTTTTGCAGCCTGCCAGTGTGAAGGGGAATACGACAAAGATGGACGCGGTTTATCCACAAGTGATATTCATGAATATACAAAGGGCTTAAATCGTGCCAAAATAGAAAAAGAGGGTGGTGGAACGCTTGCCGAAATCAAGCGCAAGGCCGCAGATACTGAAGGCTATTATCCGAAACGCTATGGAATTAACTTCTATCATACATACAAGGATGATCTTGCATTGCTGAAGGAAATGGGATTTAAGTGCTTTCGTACAAGTATTTCCTGGTCACGCATTTTCCCAAATGGAGATGAAAAAGAGCACAATGAAGCCGGATTGAAATTTTATGATGACCTGATTGATGAAATCATAAAGGATGGTATGGAGCCGATTATCACGATGTCTCATTATGATATACCATTGCATCTTGTTACCGAATATGGTGGCTTTGGTAATCGAAAGGTGATAGATTTCTTCGTGAATTATGGAAAAGTGCTGGTAGAGCGCTTTAAAGGAAGAGTGAAATACTGGATTGTGTGCAATCAGGTAAATCTGGTTCCGACGGTGCAGTTTGGATCTCTGGGAATCTATGATGATCAGGCGGAAAATATGGAGGAGCTGATGTATCAGGCGGTACATAATCAGTTTGTGGCATGTGCAAAAATCAAGGAGATCGGTCATCAGATTGATCCGCATGCTGTCTTTGGTACGATGCTGGCAGACTGTACCTTCTATCCTGCAACCTGCCGACCAAAGGATGTCGTATTGACCATGAAGAAAAACCGGATGCAGTATTTCTTCTCCGATGTACAGCTGCGGGGAGAATATCCGGTATATGCCCTTCGCTATTTTAAGGAGAGAAACATCAACATTCAGATGGAAGATGGAGATGAAGAGATTATTCGCAATAACACGATGGAATTCCTTGCGATCTCTTATTACTACAGCAGAGTTGTCGATTCCGATAAAAATGATATGACGCCGATGCAGGCGGAACAAAATCCGAATCTGGAGCCGACACCATGGGAGTGGAGAATGGATCCGCTGGGATTCTATAACTGTTTGTCTCAATACTGGGATCGTTACCAGGTTCCGCTGATGATTGGAGAAAATGGTTTCGGTGCATTGGACACCGTGGAAGCGGATGGAAGCATTCATGATCCTTATCGCATTGACTTCCTGAAAAAACATATTGAGCAGATGAAGGAATGTATTAAGGATGGTGTGGATATCTTTGCATATTGTGCGTGGGGACCGATTGATATTGTATCTTCCTCTTCCGCAGAGATGAGTAAGCGATACGGCTTTGTTTATGTGGATCGCGATGATTTCGGAAATGGAACGCAGAAGCGATTGAAAAAGGATTCCTTCTACTGGTATGCCCATGTGATAGAGACCAACGGATCTGAATTATAGGGTACACAACGTGCACCCATCTGATAGAAACCAACGGGTCAGAACTATAGGGGGCACAACGCGTGCCCACGTGATAGAAACCAACGGGTTTGAATTATAGGGGACACAGCGTGTACAAACCTAATAAAATCAAACAGCGATAAATGATAGGGTACACAATGTGCGCCCATGTGATAAAGGTACGAAGATGGATTCTGCTTTAAAGCATCTTCATTCATGATTTTCCTTGCATTTGATGAAATTATACAAAAAAATCTTCGGGACTATGATCCTGAAGATTTTTTATGCGTTCTATCTATCGTATATTTTCTGTTTGATTATTGTTTGAGCAAACCAGAAAGCATTCGATCACCCCTTACAAGCGGCATTTTATAAGATATTTCTTTGAACTCATTTATAAATAATATTTTGTTCCCTTACCTCTTCCCTTGATATTCACAATACCATGTTCAGTAATCACTTCAACTGTATTTTCAAGCATATTTTAATATGGCCACTTTATGGCCGGCTGTGAACTACCGCCAGCTATAGAGCAAGCGGCTTCTAATGAAAGCATGCGCATTCATTAAAACGTTTTGTTCGTGTTCAGATACACGTAACTGGTACGTTCACAGTACCTCTACGAATCGCTCTCGCTTTGGCATACATGGATATACTTTTCGTATGATATTGCTTGCTCCATTGATATCGGCATTCATTAGAATGCCGTTTTTGCTTCGACCACTGAGGTGGGGGTATTCTGCCTGCTTTTTAGATAAATTTCAGCTAAAAATACTACGATTTGATAATATCTATGATTTCTCATATAGAAAAAGCATGTGGAACCATTTTTAAATCGAATATGCCATGTTTCACTGCTAAATATTGCATAGCAGTGATTTTAGCATATTATCTCTGAAAAATGTGAAGCACTGATGCAACTGGGTGAAACCGCAATTTTGGGAAGATACCTGACAAGATATACCATGTTCAACTGCTTCTTTTTTCTCTATGATTAAGGTAGAAAGGATGTGGTGCTTATGAATTACAGTTATATGGAATGGAAAAAGCATCTAATGGATGAGGATGTGCATGCCATGGCAATCTTGTCATTTCCTGCCGTTACAAAATGCGCTATTACTGTACAGGAGCTGGTACAGAACGCTGAATTGCAGAGTGCTGTCATGCGCAGAATCAAAGAAGAATTCCCTTTGCAGGAAGCGCTGGTCAGTATGATGGATTTGTCTGTAGAGGCGCAGGCTTTCGGTTGTCCTGTCAGCTTTCATGAGGGAGAGATTCCTGCTGTAACAAGCGGAATCATAAAGAATCGAGAGGATGGTGAAGCATTGCGTATTCCGAAAATGGAAGAAGGGCGCATGTCTGTATATCTGGCAGGTGTGGAGAATATCACAAAGGAAAGCGACCGTCCTGTATTCGGCGGTGTCTGCGGGCCCTATTCACTTGCAGGAAGATTGATGGATGTGAGTGAAATCATGATGCAGTGCATCATGGATCCAAAGCTTGTACATCTGGTATTGCAGAAGGTTACCACTTTTTTGAAGCAGTATATACAGGCATACAAGGATGTGGGTGCGTCAGGAGTCATACTGGCGGAACCACTGGCGGGTCTTCTGTCACCTAAGATGGTTCAGGAGTTTTCCAGCAGCTATATCAAAGAAATTACGGAGGAGCTGCAGGATGATACCTTTACGGTCATTTATCATAATTGCGGCCCGAATACTGTGCAGAGCCTTCCGGAAATATTATCATCCGATTGCGGGGCATGGCATTTTGGGAATGCTGTTTCTTTGAAAAAGATATTGGAACAGGTACCGGCAGACTGTCTGATTATGGGGAATCTGGATCCGGTTGGCTGCTTCTGCGGCTGCAATGCGGAGGAGCTTGAACAAAAGGAGAGGGCTCTGTTGAAAGAATGTGGTGCATATTCCAACTTCGTCCTTTCGACAGGCTGTGATTTGCCGCCCAAGGCAAAATGGGAGAATATACAGCGATTTTTCAAGACACTGGAACAGATGAATAGTGAACGGAGGTTACAATATGGTATGTGATCGCAGGAAATTTCCAAGGGCAGAAATGCTGCCGCTGACAAGAGAAGAAATGATATCTCTGCTAAAGGGGAATGGTACACCTCGCGTCGGTGTGGCATGTGGAAACTGGCTTCATATTGATGAACTGGCCTTGCAGGATCAAAAGCCGGTAGAAGATTTGCTGGAACGTTTTCCGGAGGATATGCAGGTGTTTTATTTAAAAAAACCAAAGCTGTTTGCGGAAGATGGAGATCGTTATACATGGTGTGATGTAGCAGGGGCCGATCCATCTATCGGACGTGAAGAAATTGTTGGCGTAGATGAGGAGCATGCACTGGACTGGGAGGTAATTCGCCGAATCAGTGAACATCTGCCGGATGCGGAAGAAGCAACAATGTATTGCAATGCGCCGGTAGAAGATGGACGTTATCGTCTTGCATGGTTTTCCGATGGTCCATGGACAAGATTGTGGGACTATCGTGGTATGACAAACTCTCTAATGGATTTATACACGAACCCAGAGGATGTGCATCATGTATGCAGAAGAGTTGTGGATTTCTTTAAACGTGCCGCAAAGCGCGGTGTGGAAGAGGCGAATATAGACGGTATAGCCTTCGGTGACGATCTTGGGATGCAGAAGGGGCCATTCATGTCACCCGAGATGTTTCGGGAATTCTATTATCCGTATTACGTTGAGCTGTGTGAGTATGCACATTCCCTCGGTCTGCATGTCTGGCTGCATAGCTGCGGAGATGTGAGAAAGCTTCTTCCGGATATAATTAAAAGTGGAATTGATGTTCTGCATCCGATTCAGAAGTATGCGATGGAAGAACAGGAAATTGCGGACACCTTCGGCAATCAGATTTCCTTTTGGGCTGGAATTGACCTTCAGCGTGTGCTGCCGTTTGGAAGCGTAGAGGAGGTACGGGAAGAAACAAGACGTTTTATTGATGTTTTCCATCAGCGGGGAAAGGGGCGTATGGTGTTTACGTTGAATAACCGCATGCAGGATAATGTACCGATTGAAAATTTTATCGCATTCATCGAAGAAGCCCACCAGTATGGTGCAGCGATTGAAGGAGTGAAGGAAAATGAGTGAAAAACTGGAAAAGATACAGCAGCTGATGCTGCTTGGCAAACTGCAGGAGGTGAATGGCCTGGTGGAGAGTGCCCTGCAGGAGGGGATATCGCCACAGGAAATTCTGAAGGGTGGATTATTGGAGGGCATGGATATCGTAGCAAAGAAATGGGCGGAAGGAACGGCATTTATTCCTGAGGTTCTAATCAGTGCTCGCTGTATGAATGGTGCTATGGAAATTCTGGAGCCTTATCTTGTGAAAAAAGAAGAAAAGTTCAGTGGAAGGGTGGTATTTGGAACAGTGCAGGGGGATCTGCATGATATTGGAAAAAATCTTTGTACACTCATGCTGAAGGCGAAATCCTTTGAGGTGATTGATATCGGTGTTGATGTATGCGCCGAGAAGTTTGTGGAGGCTGTGAAGACCTATCAGCCGGATGTACTTTGCATGTCTTCTTTGTTGACGACCTCCATGGGATATTTTAAGGTGGTATTGGATGCCTTACAGGAAGCAGGTGTTAGAGATTGTGTGAAGGTCGCTATCGGCGGTGCACCTGTGACACAGGCTTACGCAGATGAAATCGGAGCAGACCTGTTTACGGAGGATGCTGTATCACTGGCAGGAAGACTGCTTGAGGAATTTGCGTGACAAAATTTCAGAAGCATGAAGATATTCTGGAAATACTGCTTCAAAAACATCTGAATCTGGATTTGTCCTGCGGAGGCAGAGGACAATGCGGAAAGTGCCGGCTTCAGGTAACAAAGGGCTTTCTACCTGTTACAGATGCAGAAAGAAAACTGCTGTCAAAGGTACAGCTAGCACAGGGGATTCGTCTGGCCTGTCAGCATCGAAATTGTGAGGCAGCTATTGAAGGAGAACTGCTGTATGAGCAGGGGGATATGCAGATCGTGGGAGTGGAAGATCTGCATCTGGTCGGTCATCATGAGGAAGGCTGTGTACTTGCTGTTGATGTTGGCACAACAACTGTCGTTCTTGTATTACTGGATATACAGACAGGAAATGTCTTGCTGGAAAAAAGCTTTCTCAATCCGCAACGACGGTATGGTGGTGATGTGATTAGCAGAATACAGCATGCTCATGAAAAGGGGCCTGCACTGCTTCAGAAGTTGCTGCTGAAGGAATTGCGTGCACAGCTGAAAGCTGTTGAGGATATGGACATACGCCGTATGTGCGTCTGCGGAAATGCCGTCATGACACATTTGTTTCTTGGGATAGACCCTATACCACTGGCAGCTGCACCATATGAGTGTGTACAGAAGGAGCTGGTAATTTGTTCATCAAAACAGTTTTTTCCGGATTTTATACCGGAATTTGAAATACAGGTTCTACCTCCGATTTCCGCATATGTGGGTAGTGATATTTTGATGGGAATTTATGCACAGGATATGGAAAAGAACAAACAAAGCTCACTGCTGCTGGACTTGGGAACAAATGGAGAGCTTGCTCTATACCATGAGGGCATGCTAATTTTGAGCAGTGCTGCCTGCGGCCCTGCCTTTGAAGGAGGAAACATGAGCTGTGGCTGTGGTGCTGTAACAGGGGCAGTCAGCGAGGTACACTGGGAGAATGGCTTTCGACTGCAGACCATACATGACGGTAAACCGGTGGGAATTTGCGGAAGCGGATATCTTTCTCTCATCAGCTGCCTTCTTACCGCATCACTGCTGGATGTCAGTGGATATTTGAATCAACATGTTACCCTCTTCGACGGACTTACCCTGACCCAGAAGGATGTCCGGGAGTTTCAGCTTGCGAAAGCTGCGATAGCTGCCGCACTGGAACGGGTATGTGCTGGAGCACAATGCTCCTATGAGCAAATTGAAGCAGTTTATCTGGCCGGAGGCTTTGGTCGGCATCTGCATGTAGAGGATCTGTGTATAACAGGAATTCTTCCAACAGCCTTGAAACAAGCTGTCCGGATTAGCGGTAATACGGCATTAAAAGGCTGCTGCAGATATGCTCTGGAACAAAATCGCACACGTATGGAGCTGCTTTGTAAAAAAGGACACTGTATTCTACTGGCTTCGGATACCGGCTTTTCGGATGCGTTTATCTCACATATGCTGCTGGAACCATACACATAACAAAAATACACAGGTCTTTTCCGCATAAGGTGCTATAATACTTATGAGGTGATGCCTGTGTTTTCAAATGGAAAAAATCATATCCTGCGCGAAGAAACGATACTGCCAACAGAATTTGCACAGGCACATATGCAGATGGTGAAGCATATTGCACATTTTACAAGTATAGAGGCTCACATTCTGCATTTTGATGAATGTAATGACTGTCAATACCTTGTTCTGTATCTGCCACAGGGTACAGGAATTCTAGTAAAGGGTAGAGACTATACGGCATTGACAGGCTCTTGCACATTGATACAATCCTGTTTATCTCCCTTTTCTATTTATTTGGATGTAGGCTGTGAGGTATATGCTGGCTTGCTGTTTGGTGAATGCATACAGGAATATGTAAAGGCGGAAACGATTTTGCAGGACCTTCGTTTCCGCAAGAAAGCTGAAATTTTCTTTCACTCTGTATTTCAGAGTCTGGATAAATATCATTTGGTGGATGAATACTCTATCAGTTCTTCCGTGCTGCGGTTATACAGTGATCTTCATAATCAGCTACAAGAGCTACAGCCTGGAAGTATCAAACAGGAAATGGTGGACAAAGCGGTCTCCTTTATCGAACAGAATTATCGCAAAGATATCGGTCTGAAGGATATATCTGAAGCTGGCGGCTACAGCGAATACTATTTTCTGAGGGTGTTTAAAAAGGTCATGCGGATGACTCCCTATGAATATCTCATACGCAAGCGGCTTTCACAGGTGAAAATTTTGCTTTTGTCTACAGGTAAAACGGTTGAGGAAATCGCGCTGGAATGTGGGTTTAAATCCGATATTAGCTTATATAAGGCATTTAAGAATATTTATTCCATAACACCTGGAGAATATAAAAAATGTGTAGGAAGGGGTTAAAATTTAGCAGCTTTAGCGTATCCTCAAGTGAAGAAGGGGTGGTTTAATTACCTACATGATATGTACCTACTCATATGCAGGGAAGAAACCGTAATAAGCGAAAAACAGAAACTCTGCTTTTATGTTCAGTTGATGCTTTAAGTACATGGGATTTAAACGGTAGTTCCTTTTCAAAGCGTTGTTGCATCCGTGGTTCTATGGTAAAATAGAGATATTGTAGAGGGCAGCGTATGAAAAAAGGGTACCGGAAATTTTTTGATTCCATATTTATACTGTCAATTAAACGTGGATTGATGCTGGCAATCCCTTTTCTTATTCTTGGAAGCTTTGCTTTGCTGCTGTCCAGCTTTCCGTTGGATGCCTATCAATCATTTCTTGCGTCCTTTCATCACGGGGCCTTGCTTACTGTCTTTAACAGTCTGTACGAAATTACGCTGAATTCGCTTGCACTGATTCTGATAATTACGATTGCACTTTCCTATGGGCAGCTGCATGCTCTGGATGATGTATTCTTTTATCCTGTGGTGGCCATGATCTCCTATCTGGCATTTTGCGGAGGAATGGAATATGCTAATGAGATTTTCCATCCGGAATGGGTGTTTACCGCCATGTGTATCACGATGCTGTCCTGCTGGCTGTTTCACAAGGGAATGAATTCCGGCAGGCGTTTTGAGAAGCTGCATACCGCCGGTGCAGACTATACCTTCAATAAAGCCATACAGGGAATTTTTCCGATTGCTGCGATTGCCTTGTTGTTCGCTGTTATCGGTGCAGTCCTGCGTGCCCAGTTTGGAGAAGTAAACATCACAAATTTTGGTGCCTATTTATTTATGGGCCTGTTTGAAAAAATAGGAAAAGGACTTCCCGGAGCCTTACTATATGTATTCTTTGTACACTTTCTCTGGTTTTTTGGTATTCATGGTACCAATACACTGCAGATGGTCGCAAAGCAGTTTTTGGAGCCGGGCATCCTGATCAATCAGCAGCTGGTACAGGCCGGACAGCTACCCACGGAAATATTCACAAAGACTTTTCTGGACACGTTTGTCTTTATGGGAGGCTGCGGTGCAGCATTGTGTCTGATTGCGGCGATGCTTATAAAAGCGAGAAAGAGCAATAACCGTAAGCTTGCCAGAGTAGCGGGTATTTCTGTTTTATTCAATATCAATGAAATTGTGATTTTCGGTTTTCCAGTCATTTTCAATCCGCTGATGCTGCTTCCGTTTCTGCTTGTCCCTCTGGTTCTGACACTGACCAGTGCGTTTGCCATGCAGCTGCAGCTGGTACCTCTGCCTACCCATTCTGTGGAATGGACAGTTCCTATTTTGATGAGCGGATACGAGGCATGCGGCTCTATATCCGGCAGTTTTCTGCAGCTGTTTAACCTGATTCTGGGGACCCTGCTGTATATTCCGTTTATTCGCCTGAGTGAAAATCAGCAGAGTGAGGAATTTGAAACAGCGGTGCGCGCGATGGAAACCGATATGGCTGAAGGTGAGATAAACGGGACCCTGCCGGATTTCTTCGATGATCATTACACCTATCATTTCCCTGCAAAAACACTGGCGATGGATTTAAAAAACGCCATGCAGCGAAATCAGCTTCATATGCATTATCAGGTACAGCGTGATAACGCTGAGCATATACACGGAGCAGAGGCGCTTCTTCGCTGGGAGCATCCGGTAGCCGGAAGAATTACCTCACCGCTGATGGTAAAGCTGGCGGAGGAAGAAAGCTTTCTGGATGAGCTGGGGCTTTATATCATAGAAGAAGCTTGCAGAGATGCGCAAAAATTTCAAAAGGAGGGAAAGCCGCTGTCTATATCTGTGAACATATCACCAAAGCAGCTGGAAAGTGCTGTTTTTGTCAGGGAGGTACGCAGAATTCTTCAGGAAGTAGATTTGCATGATATTCAGCTGATTCTTGAGGTGACGGAGCGCTCATTGCTCAGTACCTCCCATCGTATTCTGGAGAGGATACGGGAATTGAAGCAGATGGGAATCCAAATGAGCATGGATGACTTTGGTATGGGACACAGTTCAATGATGTATCTGCAGGAAAATGCATTTGATGAAGTTAAGCTGGATGGCAGTCTGGTTCGTCAGATTCTGGAAAATGAGCGTTCTCAGGATATCGTACGCGGGATCACAAGGCTTGCAGCCTCTATGCAGTTTCATGTCGTAGCAGAATTCGTAGAAACCAGGGAACAGATGGAGCTGTTGAAAGCACTGCACTGCGATATCTATCAGGGGTATTATTATGGAAAGCCGTGCAGCTGTGATGAATTTATTGCTATATATCTAAAGCAGGAAGTAAGCTGATTCCTGTTTTTTTTATGGATGAAAACCTGCGGTACCATCGGCATGCTTGAGAAAATACGTATTGATCATGAAGAATCCTTATGGACATAGCAGTAGATTTCAGTGTATGAGACTGGTAATGTGCAGCTTCTACATAATTGCGGCTTTGATTTTGCATCACTGCATTTATTTCATATGAAAGCTATCGTCTTAGCGAAGGGATGCTTTCATACTATCAATTTCATATGTATTGCATAACGATTTTAATACAGCGGTGTATAGCATTATGTACCGCTGCTTTTTTGCTGCGAGAGGTACTTCCTTTAAAAACAGGACAGGTCAGCTTCAGCGGTTTTTCTGTTTTGAAGCGATGCACCGCATGAGAACGATACGATAGCTCTAAGGATTGTGCAGTACGCGGTATTCTAAACATAATATTTACCGACTTGTTTGCTTTGGAAAATATAAATATATCCTGTGTTGAACAGCATGCCATAGAAAGCAATACTACATATGAATTTACCAATACAGGATGAAAGGTCTTACAAACCGATTTTACAAGCTGTTTTCGATTTAAAAGAAGTAAAACTACAAATTTATAAAAATATATTGAAGTATTACTATTTTTGTGATATATTCAATGTAGCAATACTTAAAGGAAGGTGAGCAACGTATGAAAAAATTGAATATTGCTGTTGTAGGCGCGGGGATTTACGGAAAGAATCATCTGGATGCCTACACTTCAAATCCCAATGTTAATCTTGTTGCAGTCTGTGATTTAAAAAAGGAGATCACAGATAAAGTGGAACAGGATTATCAGGTGAAAACGTATAACGACATGGAGGAAATGCTCAAAAGTGAGGAAATTGATGCTGTTTCTGTAGCAACACCGGACCCGTATCATAAGGACCCGGTGATGACAGCCATCCGCTATGGAAAGGATGTTCTGGTGGAAAAACCACTGGCTACTACTTCCGCAGATGCCTATGATATCATCGATGCTGCTGAAAAAGCCGGTGTTCGTGTTATGGTGGATTACCACAAGCGCTGGGATCCGGCATCCATAGCGGTAAAAAACAAGCTTGCAGACGCGGGGACAGGAAAACCGGTACGCGGCTATATGCGTATGGATAATGTCTATGATGTCGCAATCAACTGGCTGAATTGGTCATCCAATTCCAGCCCGGTCCACTTTGTCGGTACGCACTGCTATGATTTGATTCGCTGGTATATGGGATGTGAGGTCGTACAGGTGTACGCTGTAGGACATAAGGGAATCCTGCAGGAAAAGGGTGTGGATACCTATGACAGTATTACAGCGATTCTGGAATTTGAAAACGGATGCACATGGACTGTGGAGAATGCGTGGATTCTGCCAAACGGCTTTGCGAAGGCAGATGACGGATGCTCCGAAATTCTTTGTGAACATGCAATGATTCGTGTGGATTCCCAGAAACGCGGTGTTGAATTCTTTGATGATCAAAAGCAATATACCCCGAATATCTGCTTTATCCAGAACTACAACGGTCGTGCAATCGGCTTTGGAATTGATCCGCTGAACGATTTTGTGGATTGTATTCTCCATGATAAGCCGTTTGTGGCAAATCTGAATGACGGTTTGGAAGCAGAGCTGATTGCGGAGGCTGTGCATAAGAGTGCGGATACGCGTCAGGTAGTAAAAATCGAAAGAAGATAAAGTCCCGACAGGGTAAAAGGAAAAGAGGAAAAGCTATGGGCAAACTGAATATGGTTCGTGTTGATTATCGTATGGTACATGGACAGATTGTGGCAAAATGGATCAAGTTCCGTCCGGTTGATCGTTTGATACTGGCAGATGACAGCCTGGTGGATGATCCTTTCATGGGTGATATTTATCGCATGGCAGTACCGGATCGTGAGGTTGATATTGTCAAGCTGGGGGATGTGCAGACAGCAATCGATAGAAAAAATGATACTGTGCTGCTGATATTCAAGGATGTAGCATCTGCATATACGGTATACAAAAACGGCCTTCAGCTGCCGGAGCTGAATGTCGGAGCAGTGCAGAACAGTGCGCAGCGTAAAGCGGTTGTTCAGGGGGTTGCACTTTCCGTTGAAGAATACGAAAAATTAAGCGAAATGAAGGCTGAGGGTGTAAACGTGTTCTTACAGCCGATACCGGAAAATGATCCGGTAAGTCTTGGCTCGATTGAAAAGAAGCTGAAATAATGAAAGGGAGTGTGAGGTTATTATGAGTGGTACACAGTTGGTTATCATGGCGGTAGCAATGGGCCTGATGTATTGGATTGCCCGGGGAATGATTGGTGGATATTTTGCGTTCTTCTTTATTGCAAGTCCTATCGTAGTAGGTGTTGTAGCCGGTTTGATTTATGGGGATTTGACAAAGGGATTGATTATCGGCGGCGGTATTGCTGCAGCGTTTGCAGGTATCATAGCGCCGGGAGGCAATCTTCCGACCGACTCGGCACTGGCAGCGACAACCGTCATACCGATTGCTTTGGCAACGGGTCTTACGGCAGAGCAGGCCATTGCATTTGCTGTTCCGATGGGATTACTTGGATCCTTTGTAACAAACCTGCGTAAGATGATCAATGTTATCTTTGTGCATAGAGCTGATGAATTTGCGGCAAAGGGAAACCTTTCCGGCATTACCCGCTGTGCAGTGGTTTATCCACCACTGATTGAAATTCCATTGCTGTTTCTTCCGGTATTTTTGATTGTTATGTTTGGGCAGGATGCTATGCTGACCTTCATGAACTCCGTGCCAAGCTGGGTTATGCACGGTCTGGAGGTTGCAGGCGGTGTTATGCCGGCAATCGGATTTGCTCTGATTATGAACATGATCGGTAAGCCGAAGATGATTCCTTATACGGTACTGGGCTTCATCGTTGTAAAGGCAGTAGGACTGAATACCCTGACCGCTGGTCTGGTCGCAGGCTGTGTTGCGGTGCTGGTTGTACTGGAAAAACGTGAAAGAGAAAAGGAGGGCGCATAGAAGATGGCTGAGGAAAGAAAAACATCATTGACAAAACGGGATGTCAACCGAGTGATTGCCAGATGGTATATTACAACAGAAATGTCACTGAATTATGAACGTATGCAGTCTATTGCATATACATATGCCTTGATTCCGGCTTTGAAAAAACTATATCCGAACAAGGAGGACATGATTCCTGCGCTGCAGCGTCATCTGGAGCTGTTTAATACCAACGCTACAGCCGGTGGTCTGATTCTGGGAACTACGCTGGCTATGGAAGAGGAAAAGGCAAACAATCCGGATGCGATTCCTTCCGAATCCATCGTTGCTGTTAAGACCGGGTTAATGGGACCGGTTGCGGCGCTGGGAGATTCCTTCAGTGCAGGAACCATTACCACGCTGTTCATCCTGGCCTCCTGCTCTCTGGCACAGGGCGGCTCGATCGCCGGCTTCTGGCTGCTGCTTCTCGGTACGATGTATACGCTTGGCGAATTGATTATTTTTACCAAAATGACCTATACAAAGGGACGTTCTGCAATCAAGGATATCATGTCAAGTAAGCTGATGAGCAATATTATTGAAGGAGCGAACATCCTTGGTATGGCAATGATGGGGGCACTGACCGCTTCCATGGTAAATCTGGCAGTTGCTATCACAGCTAACTTTGATGAGGCAACCTTGAGTGTACAGGAAAAAATCGATGGTATCATGCCAGGTATCCTGTCCATCGGTGTGCTGTTTATCTATTATTATCTGATTAGCAAAAAGCATGTCAGTGTAGCGAAGCTTGTCTTCTTCACCATTGTGATTGCACTGCTCTGTGCCGCAATCGGACTGTTTTAAATACATAGCTACGTGGGAGAATACTCTCTCAGATAATAAAACATAATCTCCGTATGGGCATTCCAAATTAGGATGCCCATATGGTGCAAAATGAGGAGGAATGCAAATGAAGGGAATACTATTGGCAAGTCATGGCCGTATGGCGGAGGGGTTGCTGGATACGCTGCAAATTTTCTGTGGAGAGCTACAGCAGATACAGGCACTATGTCTTCTTCCTGGTGAGGAAATCACAGATTTTATGGAGAAGCTGGAAGCTGCTATACAAAAGGTGGATACCGGAGAGGGTGTTGTGATTTTCTGCGATCTGCTCTTCGGCTCTCCCTGCAACTGCAGTGCGAGATTGCTGCAGGATCCAAAGTATGCGGAGAAAATCAGCGTCATAACGGGGATGAATTTGTGTATGGTACTGGAATATATCGGTTCCGGGGATGCCGGCATGGATCGGGAAGCCCTGGTGAATACCGGACATAAGGGAATTGTAGATTTTAATAAGCTGCTGAGGGAACGTCAGGCAGCATAATGCAGGAAGAGGTGGAGCTATGAAGGAAGAGGAGATCAGAGAAATATTGAACAGCCATCAGATTTGCTTTGCACAGCATGGAACCCTTTGTGCAACAGTGAAAGCAGGATTGGGAGCCTACCAAAACGGATTGGGTGAAATCATGCATACGATGAAGGATCATATCCTGCATATCAATGCACAGGGAATCGCTATTCTGGCGGTTGATGATATCAATGGTGCACTGCAGGAGCATACCCTGCTGTTTCTTCCACATGAGGATATTGTATCGACAAATATCAAAATCAAGCTGTTTCATTTTCTTTTCACGATAGAGACAAGGAAGGGAACCATCGTGTACAAGCTACATAAAAACGTACTGGCATCACCGTGGCATAAAGAAAATCTCTCCTTCCTTCTGCTTAATGCACCTTCTGCATAGGAAAAAGGAGGCAGTATGAAGGCTGGAGCTATTTTTGATATGGATGGTCTGCTGTTTGATACAGAGCTGGTATATAATCAGGAGTGGTATTATATTGCTGAGCTTTATGGTCTGAAGGTTGATCCGGCGATGCTGGATGAGCTGCGGGGGACAAATGGTTCCCGCATGATAGGCATCGTGAATACATACTGGCCAAGGGTTGATGCAAAGAAGCTGACAGATGAATTATTTGCGCATGCTATTGTAACATTATCCACACAGGTTCCGATGAAGCCGGGTGTTGTTGAGCTTCTGGAATATCTGAAGCAGCATGCAGTTCGCATGGCTGTGGCAAGCAGTGCTCCTATGGAGCTGATCAAAAGCAATCTTCGTCTGGCAGGCATCGCAGATTATTTTGATGCCGTTATAAGCGGAGAGCAGGTTGTACATGGAAAGCCATCCCCGGATATCTTCCTTCTGGCTGCACAGCAGCTGGGGCTGCCGGCGGCAGACTGCTATGTTTTTGAGGATGGTATCCATGGTGTGAGGGCAGGTATACGGGCAGGCTGCTCCACCATTATGGTTCCGGATCTGGTGCCCCCGACAGAGGAGCTTTATGAGCAATGTACGGGTATTTATCCAAATCTTCCTGCGGTATTACATGCGATGCAGACAAATGCGTGTTAGAATACAGCCCTGTCTGTCATATAGCTATCAGCGATGAAATCCAAGAGCTGATAGCAGGTCTTGTATAGAACATGTGGTACCCCTTTGCCGGGAACATATTGCATTTTTTTCACTCCGTTGGTAGAATGTGATATGTAAGTGTATGCGTCATTATAAGCATCGCAGATGGTTTCCCCGATGTGTGGAAGCCAAGTGAAGGAGAGTTTATGCAAGCAGTTAATATCATATCAAGTCTGGAATCGGTCATGCCGTTTCTATCTGCAAAAGAAAAAAAATTAGGAAATTATGTATTAACCCACAGTCAGGAGATTCTTTCGCTAACCTTAAAGGATCTTTCTTTGCAGGCTGAGGTCAGCGAGGCAACCGTAATTCGGTTTGCACGCAAGCTGGGCTGTGAGGGCTATTCCGATTTCAAACTCTCCCTGTCGGCAAATCTGTCTGCCAATTTCTATAATGAGAATTCAGACATGATTCTGGATAAAATCATGCCTACAGATACACCGGATTCTGTATTGAAGAAGCTGAGTGCCTTCATCGTTACATCCATTCAGTCTACAACCGATATCATTGATTCACAGGAACTGGATAAGGCGATAAAGCTGATTCGGGATACAAATGAGAACAAGCGCAACATATATCTGAGTGGATTGGGCGCAAGCAGTACGCTGGTGAAGCAGCTGCAGATTAAGTTTATGCGGCTAAATATTCCGGTAATCTATTATGAGGATGTGCATCTTCAGCTGGAGTCCAATCTGAATATGGCAGAGGATGATTTGCTTATCTGCTTTACAACCTTGGGAAAATCGGTGCAGTCGCATCAGTATATCAATATTGCGAATCAGAAAAAGGCAAAGATCATTCTCATCACTCAGTATGGCAATCAGGAGTTGGCAAGCAAGGCAACCGTAACACTCTTTGTATCGGCTGTCGAAAATAATCTGCGGCTGGCAAGTCACACGGCACTCATTGTACAGTCCCTGATTGTTGATACATTGTTTTTATCACTGGCACTTGACAATTTGCCTGAAATCCAGGAGGGTGTCGCAGAAAAGAATCGGATTTTTTCAGAGCTGGGTTATAATATGAATGATTATAAATAAGGCTGTAGAACTTGATGGCATGAGGTAAAAAGCCTTCTCCTGGTTTTATAGAATGAGGAAAATCATCTTTTGACATAACGATATAAAACATCATGTTAAATATTGGAAATATAAAAACTAAAAAAAGGATTGACAGAAAAATCCGGCAGTGTTTAAATAAAGGTATAAAAAGAATATAGGAATCATAGAGTTTGTAACTTATGAAGATCGTAAGGCAAGGCTCAAAACGCAGAGACGTTTTGGGCCTTTTCTGACGTTTACGGAGGAATTTATGAAATTACTTAGAAAAAGAAAACGCTGTAATTCTACAGCTGGTGTTTAATGAGTAACGCTGGAATTTTATAAAAGTTTTTTCAAAAAAATTTTTAAAAAGATGTGACATGCCTTTGATTCTGTAGTATTATAATAATGAAGATAAAAAGCGGTGTACTCTACCATAGTGAAATCTAAAAGTGAGAGCTAAAAAAGTGGCTGGCGTAAGCTGGCTTTTTTTAATAAGGGGTCGTTTTATATGGTGGTTCAAAAATAAAAGGGTACAGTTTATACAAATAGATGTTGCATATACTGATTACCTTAGAAAAAATATTGATTTCAGAGTACCTACAGAACATCGGGAAGTGGAGAGTGAAATGCGTCCATTTATCGGTATTCTTATGACACATGATGATATCGAATATGTCATTCCTTTAACATCACCTAAAGACAAGCATAAGAACATGAAAAATACGATGGATTTTCATAAAATAAATGGAGGGAAATGGGGAGCGATAAATTTCAATAATATGTTTCCTGTTTTGCATGATCCTTCTGTATATAAAATAATAAAGCCATGAAAAGATGAAAATACATACAGTAATCTGTTAATAAATCAAATCTCGTGGCTGAATAAAACAGAAAACAAGGAAATGGTTTTGAAAAAAGCAGAGAAGCTTTATGAAGCATATGGAAACGATACCTTGCAGGATAACATAAAGAAGAGGTGCTGTGATTTTAGTAAGCTTGAAAAATACTATAAAGAATATATAGCATAGATATTATCACTGAAGCAGTAATATGATGAAAAAACTTCAATAGGAAGTTTTTTTGAAATAAAACAAGTTACAAGGTCTGCATAAGCATTTTGGATTGCGTGATTTCCAGAATCATGCGTCTATCATTCCTTTGCTTATAAGTAGACCACGATGTAATGTAAGTAAAAAGGACTGCGAAAACAAACAAGATAGCAGGAAAATAATTACAGGTACAGAGATTTCCATACTTGAAAAATAAAGGGTAGAAACAAAAAAGAACATGGTATAATAAACTATAAAGACAAGGGGAGATACCTATGTATCATATAGCTATTCTGGATGACGAAAGAAAAGAAGCAGAGCATATCAGAGATTTGGCGGATGTGTATTTTGACAGAAAGGAATTGATGCAGCGACGCATTGATATCTTCAATACCGGCAGTGAGCTGCTGGCGCATGTGAAATCGGTCCCCTGTGACCTACTGTTTCTCGATATTGAGGTGGGACAGGAAAACGGCATAGAAATCGGCAGACAGCTGCGGCAGATTGCACCTGATATGATTATCATTGTGATTACAGGATATTTGAAATACAGTGTGGAGGGCTACAAAATTCAGGCGGCACGCTATCTGTTGAAGCCGGTAAATGCGCAGCTATTATACAGTGAGCTGGATGAGGTGCTCTCTCTGGATGACCGGCAGACACTTGTTCTAAAGGAGCGCGATATGTATCATAGAATCAGACGCAGAGATATCCTGTATGTGGAAACAATGGGGAGAGGTACCCGCTTTCATACGCTGGAGGGAACATTTGATAGCAGAGAAAGCCTGAGTATATGGGAACAGCGTCTGGATGCGGCCTTGTTTGTGGAATGTCACAAGGGTATCCTTGTTCATGTACGCCACATTATATCAATGGAAAAAGACACAATTCTTTTGGAAACCGGGGAAGCACTGCCTCTGGCAAGACGGCGTGTGGAAACTGTGAAGGCGGTATGGCGTAGCTTTCAGGAGAAATTCGCATGAGTCTGTTTCTGCGGGTTTTTGAGATTTTAATGCTGTATGTACTCTGCTATTCCTATCATGAAACGATGCGTACGCAATATCGCTCCTCGCTAGCCAAAATCCTGCCCTATCTAATCACCGGCTTTCTTCTCATCCTCATATCGCCCTGGTTGTCTGTATCCTTACTGCGGATTCTGTTGGCTGTTTTCCTTTGCCTGTCTTTGCTGCTGTATCGCGACGACTGGTGGTCCCATCTGTTTTTTATCGGCTCTCTGATCGCCGGCGCTGTCCTTGTTCAGGTAATCACCACGCACATTACGGCTTTTAACGCAGAGCCTGCAAGCTGGCTGCAGGGCTGTCTGTATTGCGGAGTCGTATTTCTTATACAGCTGCTCCTGTTTTATTATCGGCATCATCAATATGAACAGCTCTATGTTCCAGTGATTAGCGGGGCGGTTTTTCTCTATCTGATCATTTGCACCTATATAGTAAGTCAGGGAATGCGTTTGGATATCGGTATGATCTGCAGCCTGCAGGGGCTGTTGCTCCTGATGCTGAAGCTGTATCGGATCTGCTTCTGTTTGGAAATTCGCAGGGAAAAGGAATTGCAGGCGATGGTGAAGACCCAGCAGATGGTGGAAAACAGAGAGCGCTATGAACGAATTCAAAAAGAAAATGCATACATCATGAAATCCATGCATGATTTAAAGAAGCATGTCGAGCTGCTGGAACAGATGAAGCAGGGAAGTCCGGCAGTTGATGACTACCGCAGTGATATTGTAGCGAAAACAGAGCATATGCTGAACGTTCAAAAAACAGGTGATGAGCTCATTGATAAGATATTGCAGCTGTACCATCCGCGGTTTCAGGCTGCACACATTCGCTTTCAGCTGGAAAGTGATGTGATAGATTACAGCTTTATGGACCCGGTCGATCGCTGTGCGGTACTCTGCAATATGCTGGATAATGCACTGGAAAGCTGTCTTGACGCAAAGGAGCCATTCATTCTGCTGCGCATGGTGGAACAGCATTCCACGATTCTGTGGAAAATGAAAAACAGCTGTACACGCATGGAACAGGAAAAAGAGGATGCATTTGCACATGGCTTTGGCATGCAGAATATTAGGGATATTGCCCGCCGTTATCAGGGGACGCTCAGCGCTGGCTGGGAGCGTGCACACCTGCTGTTTCGTACAACGGTAACCTTCGATAAACCACTGATGTCAGAAAATGAACCGCTTATGTAAAAGCCGCGGTCAAGCCGGTTTTAACGGATATAATGTTAGTGAAAGAAGGGATATAGCATGTTAGAAAATATGAAATTCAAACGGAAGGTATTAAGTAGAAAAAAGATTATTACAAGCTTCCTGATTATTCTGATTTTGTCTTTATGTCTGGGTGGTTTTATGTACGGACTTGCGGACAGCTTTGAGGATTTTGCGGATATCCGGATCCTTCAAATCGGCTTCCTCGTATTGTTTCCACTCTTCACTGTCATTATGTGGGTGCCGCTCTGTCTGGGCGGCGGACAGATTTATGATATGCGTGAGGATGCGCTCGTTATTATTCCGGCATATAAGGATCGTCGGAAATGGAACATGATTCTTCACGTATTGTGCAATGATGATGTAACACCGTTTCTGCAGGAAATACGATATGAGGATATAGATCATGCGAAATTTACGGTGGATCGTAAAGCCGGTGTATGGGGACTGTCCAGATACACCTACCTGTTGAAGCTGTACAATGAAAAAGAATTGTTTATGACCCTGTATATCAATCCTATGGATAATGGAATCCTGCTTCCTGCCGGTAAAGGCGGCATTGTGCTAAGCGGCTTTCGCACAAGCGAGGATATACTGAATATGATGCAGCTGCTCATGGCTGGCGGTATACGTCTGGAGGATCCGCATCATATTCTTGATGCGATGAAACGAAAGGATATCGAAATCTACGATTATCTGGAAAGCCTGCAGATCAAAAGAAGATACTAAGCAACAGAAATTGTCATCCTGCGCAGATAGCTGCGGGGTGGCTTTTTCGTCTGTGCCGGAATCATTTCGTTGGAAAGGTTGTAAAGAATGGTGCATAATAAATAAAAACAAAGGGTTTTCTCATGCTGCCTTCATGTTTGTATGATACTATGGAAGCAGAAGGAAGGAGGCGTTGAAATGAGATTATTATTTGCGGAGGATGAACAGGATTTGAATGATATCATATGTCAAAAGCTCAGAAAGGAAGGCTATACGGTGGATGCCTGCTACGATGGAGCACAGGCTCTGGAATATCTGGCTGTTATGGATTATGATGCTGTCATACTTGACATCATGATGCCGAGGGTGGATGGCTATGCGGTATTGAAGCAGCTGCGATCTGAAGGAAAAATGACACCTGTGTTATTTCTGAGTGCGCGGGATTCCATAGAAGACCGTGTTCTGGGGCTGGACAGCGGAGCGAATGATTATTTGATCAAGCCGTTTTCCTTTGCTGAACTGATGGCCAGAATCCGAACGATGATCCGTCTGGCTAAGGGAAGTTCGACTACCCTTCTTCAGGCTGGTGATTTAACTCTGGATACGGCTACCCGTACGGTGAAAAGAGCAAACAAGTTGATACTCCTTTCCGCAAAGGAATATGCCCTGCTGGAATATATGCTGCTGAATAAAAATATCGTGCTATCCAGAGAAAAAATTGAGGAGCATATCTGGGATTTCGATTATGCGGGAGGCACCAATCTGGTGGATGTATATATCAGCTATCTGCGAAAAAAGATTGATGGCGCATCCTCCTGCAAGCTGATTCATACGGTGCGCGGGAGCGGTTATGTCGTAAAGGAGCCTTCATGAGGGGGCTGAGCATTCGTGCGAAAATCACATTGTGGTTTGCGCTTGCCATGAGTGCGCTGGCTGCCCTGACACTGGGCTGTGTATGGATGATCAGTGATAATGTCGTACAGAAAAACATCAAGGATTCTCTGGTGGAAATGGTCAGCGATAATGTGGATGAGGTCGAGTATTACAGTAATAAGGAGGATGCCAATCCGGATGGCGACCGAGATATTTACATACGGTATAAAAACGGATATCTTGAAATTGATGATGATTATCTGGATCAGATGAATGGTATATATACAACGCTATATAAGGAAGATTATGAGCTGCTGTATGGAGAAAATCCGATTGCACAGGCAACCGGAGATGTGGCCTTTGCCGATCATAAGCTGCAGACGCTTCGCTATAAGGGAACAACCTATTATGTGTACGATCGCTCATTAAAGGGCGAGGGCATGGAGGACCTTTGGCTGCGTGGTATAGTTTCCCGCAGTCAGGGGGCACGCTGGATGGATGCAATCGTTATCCTTTCCATGTGGCTGATTCCTCTGCTGATTCTGCTGGCACTTTTCGGCGGATATTTTCTGGCAGGACGGTTTCTGCGTCCAATTCAACAAATGATACAGGCAGCCTCCGGAATTCAGCAGGGGCAGGATTTAAAGAAGCGGATTGAACTGAAAAAGGGGCAGGATGAGTTGCATCAGCTGGCAGATACCTTCAATGGAATGATGGACCGGCTGGAGGCATCCTTTCAGGCGGAAAAGCAATTCACCAGTGATATGTCCCATGAGCTTCGTACACCGGTAGCTGTGATTCTTTCACAATGCGAGCTGTCACTGGAGGAGGAGCAGGACAAGGATGCCTATGCAGATGCGCTGCGTTTGATTCAAAGGCAGGGAAAGAAAATGTCTGTTCTTATCAATGATATGCTGATGATGACGCGCATGGAGCAAAGAAGGGAGAGCATCCGCATGATGCAGCTTGATTACAGCAGCTTATGTGCATCCGTTTGTGAGGATCTTCGCTTGATCCGTGAGAAGAACATCGAGCTGAGCTGGCAGCTGGAAGAGGGTGTGACGATTGTAGGGAACAAGGAGCTGCTGCAGCGTCTGCTTGTCAATTTGATTACCAATGCGTATCGCTATGGAAAAGAACACGGACATATTCAGGTTGAGCTGAAGCAAACACAGACGGAGGTCAGACTGTCGGTTGCTGATGATGGCAGGGGAATTGCCCAAGAGCAGCTTGCCCATATATGGCAGCGGTTTTATCAGGCAGATGCTTCCCGCAGTAAGCAGGGAAGTGGTCTGGGATTGGCCATGGTACAGGAGATAGCACAGCTGCATCATGGCTGTATGAAGGTGGAAAGTGTGCAGGGAAAGGGCTCCTGCTTCACCTTCTGTATCCCGCTGAAATAAAATGTATTCTCATATTGCTTTAATCTTTCTCTGGTATACTACAGGTGTAAAGGAAATTAAGGAGGGAATGAGAGGATGAAAAAAATACAACAGCTTTCCACATCTATGAAGGCATTCCTTGCAATCGGCGGTATCTCTGTTTTAGCAGGCGGTGGTGTCATAATAACAAACGCGATGGAAGCAGACAGCCGTATCAATGCGGATAAGGCGAAGGAAATCGCATTGCAGGATGCCGGTGTGAAGGTAGCAGCGGCGCAGTTTGAAAAGGCGGCTTTGGAAAAGGAAGACGGTCGAAGCGTATATGAGGTGAAATTTCATACGGATGAGCATGCCTACGAATATACGATTGCAGCAAAGGACGGACATATCCTGGATCGGGATGTGGAAGCAAAGAAGCAGGCATCCTTGACAGCCGTCTCCACACTTTCTCTGGAGGAAGCAAAAAAACAGATGCTGAAAAATGCAGGGCTGAAGGAAGGCGATGGAACCTTTGTCAAGGCTTCCTTAAAAAAGGAGGATGCACAGGAGATATATGAGCTGAAATTTAAAACGGCACAGAAAACATATGCCTATAAGCTGCTCGCAAAGGATGGTACGATTCTGGAAAAGGACATGGAAACAAATGCGTCTACCAGCAGCGAAACAAAAAGCGATAAGGATAAATCAACAGCCTCACCATTGCTGATCAGTAAAGCGGATGCCCGAAGCAGGGCACTGCAGGATGCCGGAGTGAAGGCAGGGGATGCGACCTTCACAAAGACGAAGCTGGATTATGAAAATGGAAAGCAGGTATATGAGATTGAATTTGTGACTGCCACAATGGAGTATGATTATGAGCTTGATGCAGAAAGCGGTGCTGTCAGAGAACGGAAATCTGAACGACTGGAAATTCAGAGTCAGGAGCAGTCAAAGCCATCCGCTTCCTATATCGGTGTGGATCGTGCGAAAAGCATAGCCCTCTCGCATGCAGGTTTCCAGGCGGGCAGTGTAACCTTTACCAAAGCGAAGCTGGAAAACGATGACGGTGCGTCGGTATATGAGATTGAATTTCGCAAAGGCTCCACAGAATATGATTATTCGATTGACGCATACAAGGGAACGATTCTGGAATGGGATAAGGACACGGATCACGACTAGCAGCAAGCAAATGCGTGAAGAAAATAAAGCCATGACATCCGCATCCGCCTTACGTTGTGGCAAGATAAAAAAGGGTCAACTTTGATTGATCCTTTTTTCAGTTCTTATGATGTAACATGTGTGCATTTACAGAAAGGCATGAGCGGAAGCTCCTGTTTTTCTGTCTACATCCCAATGAATTCATCTACCGGCATAGAGAAGATCAGGCCTCTGGCTTCGGTTTGAAAGCCTGCAGCCGTATTGATTGCATGCATGATCTGTTTGTACTTCTCATAAGCAGATAAGATTACAACGATATCCTTTTCTCCCTGCAGTTTGATACCGAGAAAGGAGGTAGCGTCATCCTCATGCAGGGAACGGGCGTGTAGAACCGTACCACCGGTGGCATCTGCTTTTTTTGCGGCTTCCATAACCTGATCGCGCCAGCCGTGCTCTACAACTGCAACAACAAGCTCATATTTGCGTACCTTCTGTTCCATCTCTTCCTCCTCATAACTTCTTCCACATAAAATGTTGCGTTGAAACAGGCTGCTGATTCCACTTAGCGGCATGGTAAACATGATCCCGTGCCCCATTTTTCTAATTTGTGTTTCTGTCGCTATCCGATGCATGACCTCCTGCTCCAGTTGTGCAGGAAGGCAGCAGAATAACAGCTCCTTATCGGTTTCACCGATACCCAGATAATCCAGAAGATCAGAGCCTGCTGTTCCCAGTGCGAGAATGCCATAGGTGAAATACAGCTGATAGGATCTGCATAGCTCTGCGACCTGTTCTCCCTTGTCCCGGTTGATAATGATCACCAGACACTTAACTTTCTGTCCGCTCATTTGCGACCTCCTCAAATTCCATAATACTATCCTCCTGCAGCTCTTCAGCAGCAGTCTTTTTTTGCCTTGTCATAACCAGACCAAGAATCTGAATGGTCAGAAGCGGTGTCATCGCCACCATTGCAACGATTCCGAATGCATCCAGCAGGACATTTCCGCCAAGCTGTTCACAGGCACCCATGGCAAATGGAAGCAGGAAGGTCGCTGTCATCGGACCGCTGGCAACCCCACCGGAATCAAAGGCGATACCCGTAAATACGCTAGGTACAAGGAAGCTGAGTAACATCGCTATAAGATACCCCGGTATCAGAAATACCATAATGCTGATGCCGGTCAGTATACGAAGCATCGCGATTCCCAGTGAAATGCCAACACCGATTGAAAGAGAATACAGCATGGCCTTAGTCGATATGGTTCCCGATGAAATCTCCTCTACCTGACGGGTAAGCACATGCACAGCCGGCTCTGCCTTTACGATGAAGAAGCCAATCAGTACACCGATGGGAATCAACATCCAATTATAGGATAATGCTGCAATTTGCGTTCCTATGAAATAACC
Organism: Clostridium sp. DFI.1.208; assembly: GCF_024463855.1. Taxonomy (NCBI): domain Bacteria; kingdom Bacillati; phylum Bacillota; class Clostridia; order Eubacteriales; family Clostridiaceae; genus Clostridium; species Clostridium sp. DFI.1.208. The sequence goes on from NZ_JANGCA010000005.1 coordinate 114,829, forward strand.
GGCAGGCATGAACCCGACATTGACGCCGCATAGAAACAGAATAAGACCGAGAAAGGTATACAGAGAGCCAATGAGAATTTTAATGATGGCGCGCTTATTGAAATAGCTGCTGATAAGCTGAAATAAGAGAAAGAAGCACAGAATAGGAAGCAGCGCCTTGCTCACCTCCCATGTGAAATGCGGCAGCTCAATCAGAAAAATATGAATGACATCCCTGCTTGTTTCCACATACGCCATTTCAAACGGTGTATAGGTTGCGCCCTGTGGCTCATACAGAATACCCAGCAGCAGAACTGCCAGAATCGGACCGATGCTGCACAGTGCCACGATACCAAAGCTTTCCTCTTCTGCATGCTTCTGTGTGATAGCGGCCATACCGATTCCCAGCGCCATGAGAAAGGGGACGGTAATCGGTCCGGTTGTAACTCCACCACTATCGAAGGCAACTGCCATGAAGGTATCCAATGAGAAGTAGGCGAGGATAAAGACCAGTGCATAAAACAGCATAAGCAGATATTTCAGATTCCAGTGAAACAGAATCCTCAGCAGTGCCATGACCAGAAAGAAGCCGACACCGGCGGCAACTGTCCAGATTAACGTGTTGTCCGGTATGCCGGGAACCTGATGTGCAAGCACCGTGAGATCAGGCTCTGCAATCGTTATGATAAAGCCGATAACAAAGGTGATACATACCATCAGACATCGCTTTTTGGACGTGCTGAGCATGGTGCCGATGCCCTCTCCCATAAGCATCATGGACATATCCGCACCCAGGGAAAATAGTCCCATGCCGATAATCAGCATCACGGCACCACAGGCAAACAGAAGCATGGTTCCCACCGGCATCGGGGTAACGGTAATACTCAGTAAAAATACAATACAGGTAATCGGTAATACGGAGGATAAGGCCTCTTTAATTTTTTCCTTTAATTTTGTCATTGCTTCACCTCTCTTTTCATTCTCTCTATATCTTATAGTTATATTTTAACATGTATGTTTGTTTTATGACTGTTTACATATAGTTCAAAGCTAGAATGATAAAGATTGTATATATTAGGAGTGTGGTTATTATATCCGATGCTCTGAATAGGCATGGCGTGTTGCTCCAATCGGAAAAACAAAATACGCAATCTGTCTGCGGTGGAATTATGATAAAAGCAATACCGGATATATGCCGCTCAATCTGTGCGGTAACAGGATGTGTCAATATTTTCATGCGATATTCTATGAGGTACAGTAAATGAAAACAATCGTACATGTGAAAAGTTTGCTTTAGCAGCACTGCTTCGTCTTATTTATTATGACAATAGCTGTTGGATCAAGCAGCATGGACGCAATGAGTTTTGTATTTTGATGAATCGTTGTCATAATTTTTAAAAGCTGAAAGGTAAAGTGTTTATTTATGTAGAAAAATAATACAATATATGTTAAAATCTTTACGTTTCGTATAATTCGCGTGGTATGGTGCGAATGTCTCTACCCCAGACCGATACCTCTGGGACTACGGAACTGATCATTTTATTATATCTATGATAAAAGATTGGTTCCCGCATAATCGACGGGAACTTTTTTCATTGAAGGAGAACGTAATGGAAGAGAAAAAGAAAGACTCCATCTATGAACTGGATGGAACGGTACCGCTGAAAAAAGCGCTGCCACTTGGGATTCAGCATATTCTTGCGATGTTTCTGGGGAATGTATCTCCGCTGATCATCGTCTGTGGCATGCTGGAAATGAGCGGTGTATTAAAAATGACACTGATTCAGAATGCAATGTTTGTTGCAGGTATAGCAACGCTGTTCCAGCTATATCCGTTTTGGAAAATCGGAAGCGGATTGCCAATCGTAATGGGAACCAGCTCCGGCTTTATCGGCACAGCAAAGGCCATCGGAGCAGCGTTTGGGTACGGTGCTTTGATGGGGGCAAGCTTCATCGGCGGTATTTTTGAAATGGTTATGGGGTATTTTATCAAGCCGCTGCGTAAGCTGTTTCCACCGGTTGTTACCAGTCTGGTCATCATTTCTATCGGACTTTCCCTGCTGCCGGTAGGAATCAACTACTTCGGAGGAGGAAACGGCGCTGCAGATTTTGGAAGCACCAATCATCTGCTGGTAGGAACCTTCGTTATCATCGTCATACTGATTGCCAAGCAGTTTAAGGGTGCCATTAACAATGCCTCCATACTGATTGGTATCGTAGCAGGCTATCTTCTGGCAATCGTACTCGGCATGGTGGACTTTACACAGGTGTCCTCTGCCAGCTGGTTTGCACTTCCGGCCTTTATGCCGGTAGCCTTTGAATTTAATTCTCAGGCAATCATTGCGATGGGAATCATGTTCATCGCAACGACTGTGGAAACGATTGGAGATGTTTCCGGTGTCGCAAACGGCGGGTTGAATCGGGAAGCCACAGACAAAGAGCTGCAGGGCGGTGTCATGGCGGATGGTCTTGGCTCTATTCTGGGAGCTATCTTCGGCGTACTGCCAAACACATCCTTTTCACAGAATGTCGGTCTTGTCGCTGTAACAAAGGTCGTTAACCGCTTTGTTATTATGACAGGTGCTGTATTCCTGATTCTGTGCGGATTCTGTCCGAAGCTGAGTGCTTTATTCTCCGTTATGCCGCAGTCTGTTTTAGGTGGTGCCGCTGTCATCATGTTCGCCATGATTCTGGTCAGTGGAATCCAGTCTTTAACAAGAGAACCGCTGGATGAGCGTAACGGTCTGATCGTTGCTCTGGCCATCGGTTTGGGTGTGGGAATCGGAAATGTACCTGCTGTTCTTGCACAGCTTCCTTCCTGGGTTGGAAACATCTTTGCACAGAACGGTATCATCATGACCTTTGTGATTGCTACGGTATTGAATCTGATTCTGCCGAAGAAAAAGAGCGAAGAGGAATAGCATGAAGATTTTCCTGACTGGACAGAAACAGATTGGAAAATCGACCTGCATTCAGGAATGTATCCGGGAGTGTCATAAGTCTGTCTGCGGCTTTCTGACACTCCCTTTTTATGAGGAACAGCGCCGAGCCGGCTTTTATCTGCATGCGCTGCATGCTATGGAGCACAACGATCAGCGCTTCTCGATACAGCATGAAACGTGGAACGAAGTGATACCGGGAGTATTTAACAGCTTTGGCACACAGCTGTTAAAGCAGGCGCGCAAACTGCAGGAGCATATCCTGATTCTGGATGAAATCGGCCATCTGGAACAAAAGGAAACCATATATCTGGAAACACTGCTGGATAGTATCGATAAATTTCCAAACATTCTTGGTGTTTTAAAGAAATATGATATACAATATATTCATGATATAGCAGCCAGAAAAGATGTGATCGTCTTCGATCTGGATGTGATGGCATATGCGGATGTAAAAAAATACATTCTGAAAGCAATGGGAGGCTAAGAAATGAAGAGGTTTTTAATGACGGCCATGTCTGCCTTAATGGCGCTGTCTCTGATGGCGTGTACGGATACAGACAAGGAAGATGAAAAAAAAGTAAGTGAAGGATTCATCATTACCGATCAGGCAGGCAGAAAGGTAAATTTTGATAAGCCTGCAGAAAAAGCAATCAGCGGTTATTATATCGCAACGAGTACGGTGATTGGTCTTGGTCAGAAGGACAAGCTGATCGGTGTGGAAATGAAAGCAGATCAGCGTGAAATTTATAAGCAGGCTGCTCCTGAAATTCTGGAGCTTCCGGCGATGGGAAATAAAAAGTCCTTTAATGTAGAGGCTGCCATCAAAACACGGGCGGATGTGGCCTTTCTGCCGATTGCTTTGAAAAGCTATGTCGGAAAGCTGGAGGATGCCGGAATGAAGGTTATCCTGTTGAATCCGGAAACACAGACGGAATATGATGAAGCTGTTAATCTGATTGCAATCGCGCTTGGTGCAAGAGAGGAAGCACAGAATTATTTTAACTATCGTGATGTATTGATGGAAAAATACATAAAGGATACGGGGGTAGCAAAGAAGGTGTATATGGCCGGCAGCAATCTGCTGGAGGGAGCCGGCGCGGACATGTTCCAGAACAGTCTGCTGAAGAGTGCGAAGGCTGAAAATGTGATGGCGAAGGCTGGAAAGGGCTGGAGTGCTATTGGAAAAGAAACTCTGCTGGACATGAATCCGGATGTGATATTTCTTGAAAACGGCGGTGTGGATGTGAACGTTGTATTGCAGGATTCAGCGCTGGCTTCCTTAAACGCTGTAAAGAATAAGCAGGTGTATGAATTCCCAAGTCCGCTGGAAACCTGGGATACTCCAAATCTGTCCAGCTGTCTGGGTGCTCTGTGGGCTTATGCAACGCTGTATCCGGATAATCTCTCTATGGATACAGTAAAGCAGGAAGCAAAGGACTTTTACCGTACCTTTTATCACATAGAGGTAAAGGACAGCGATCTGGGCTTGTAATATGAGACGCAGATTCTGGCTTGTACTGCTGCTGGCAGTGCTGGCTCTGGGTTCTCTATGCGTAGGCAGATACGGCAGCAGCCTTTCGGATATCGCAAGGGCGCTGCTGTTTTCCGGTGATGAGCTGACACAGTCACTGGTATGGAATTTGCGGATGCCCAGAATTCTTCTGGTAGGAATCAGTGGTGCGGCACTGGCGGTATCCGGCGTTGTCTATCAGACGATATTCCGCAATCCCCTGGCTAGCGGTGATGTGATCGGTGCTAGCAGCGGCTGTTCCCTGGGGGCCGTGTTCGCGATACTTTTCTATCAGGAATCCTGGTTTATCGAGCTGTGTGCCTTTCTTATGGGACTGCTGCTGGTCATTCTAACCTTTGTGCTTGCTTCTCGCGTCAGAGGGAACAGAATCCTGAATCTGGTTGTTGCCGGCTTGATTCTACAGGCGGTTGCGACCTCCCTTATGATGATGATGAAGCTGTATGCAGACCCTGCAACGCAGCTGGCAAATATGGAATACTGGCTGATGGGCGGATTTTCCGATGCATCCTGGCCGCTGACTGGAGTCACCTTTCTTCTGTGTGCGCTTGGCATGAGCGGTTTGTATCTGCTGCGCTGGCAGATTCAGCTGCTTTCATTTGGGGAAGATGCCTCCACACTTGGTGTCAATGTGAAGCTCATACGATGGGTATCCCTGCTTCTGGCAACGCTTCTGATTTCCAGTGTGATCAGTGCAGCGGGGATTGTCAGCTGGGTATCCCTTCTGATACCGCATATCATACGCATTGCCTGTCGCAAGCCGATTTCACAGACTATGGGAATTACAGCTGTCAGTGGAGCAAGCTTTCTGCTGTTTTGCGATACACTGGCACGAACCCTTATGACGATTGAAATTCCCATCAGTATCCTTACCAGTCTGTTCGGTGCGCTTGCACTTGTCGTACTATTCGTGAAGGGAAGGCTGCATTTATGATTTCCATACAACATGTATCGGTACAGCTGCAGGGCAGAGAAATCCTAAAGGATATCAGCCTTGCGATACCAAAGGGACGCGTCGTCATGCTGCTTGGTGAAAATGGCAGCGGAAAAACAACACTGATTCGCTCTTTGCTGCAATATATTCCTTATCAGGGGACAATCTATCATGCGCAAACGGATGTTCATACCCTGAAGCAGCGGGAGCTGGCGGCATTGTTCAGCTATGTACCTCAAATAAAGGAAACTGTGGAGGATCAGCCGGTGGAAGAGTGTATTGTCAGCGGCTTTGCCCGTCAGCTTTCTCTCTTTGCCCTCCCCTCTAAAAAACAGTATGAGCAGGTGGACGCTTTGCTGGAAGCATGGAAGCTTACGCATATCAAAGGGAAGCTGCTGCAGGAAATCAGCGGCGGAGAATTACAGATGACCTATATGGCACGAGCATTTTTGCAGGACTCTGCACTTATGGTAATGGATGAGCCGTGTACCTATCTGGATTATCGCCGCCAGCACCAGTTTCTACAGGAGGTTTTACGGCTGAAGCTTCAGGGAAGAAGCATGTTGATCAGTATGCATGATCCCAATCTGGCCCTGCAGTATGCGGATGAGCTTGTGCTGCTGCATCAGGGAAAGCTGCATGCACATATACGCGGGACGCGTTCGGAAATGACGGCTGCCTGCTGTACGTATTATAATGAGCTGTACGGGGATACCTTTACAGTGATTGGAACAGAGAGTGAACCCACTCTTATATGGAAGGAGAATAACTATGCTGACGATTCAGCAATACCACAAGGCAAAGAGTCTCGATGAAGCATATGAGCTTTTGCAGAAAAACCGAATGAATCAGATAATTGCAGGAATGCTGTGGCTGCGTATGCAGGAACGTACGATTCCCATCGCCATTGATTTATGTGATTTGCATCTGGATATGATCGAAGAAGAAGAGGACAGCTTTACCATTGGTGCTATGACCTCTTTGCATGCACTGGAAACCCATGTGGGTCTGCAAAAAGTATTTGGATCGCTGTTAAAGGATGCAATGAAGGATATCGTAGGAATACAGTTTAGAAATACCGCTACGCTGGGAGGCTCCTTGTATTCCCGCTTCGGCTTTTCTGATGTGCTATGCGCATTGCTTTGTCTGGATGCAGAGGTAATTCTGCATAAACAGGGAAGGATTTCCTTACAGGAGTATGCAGCCATGCCATACGAACGCGATATTCTGACGCATGTCGTGCTGAAAAAAGAGCCGGTAAAAACAGCCTTCGCCTGTGTGCGCAGGAGTGCTACGGATCTTCCGGTTCTGAATATGTCTGCCGCAAAAGCAGGAGAATCTCTGCGTATTGTCGCAGGCTCCCGCCCAAAACGTGCACAGCGCTTTACCATGCCCTGGAGTGAGGATCAGGAAATGATCGCAAAGCATATGCAGGAATGTGTGGAATGTGAAGATAATATGCGGGGAAGTGCAGAATATCGTTCTGCTTTGATCTATGCATTGACTCTGCGTCTTTTGAAACAGCTGAAGGAGGATGCCGCATGAATATAACGATTACTGTCAATGGAAAACGAATACAGGCAGAAGTTCCCGCAGGGCAGACGCTGCTGCAGTTTCTGCGTGAACAGGGCTATAAGAGTGTGAAATGCGGTTGTGAAACGACAAACTGCGGCTTATGCAGCGTATGGATGGATGAAAAAACGGTGCTGTCCTGCAGTGTGCTTGCGGGACGTGCGGACGGTCATAGCATTACCACACTGGAGGGTGTGGAAAAAGAGGCTAAGGAATTTGCGGATTTTATGGCAAAAGAGGGGGCGGAGCAATGCGGATTCTGTTCTCCGGGACTGATTATGCAGGTGCTTGCCATGAAAAAGGAAAACAGGACTTGGACAGATGAGGAAATCAAGCACTGGCTGGCAGGAAACCTTTGTCGCTGTACCGGCTACATGGGACAGCTTCGTGCCATCAAGGCCTGGCTTTTGAAAGGAGGGGACGCCGTATGAAGTACATCAATCAGCCCGTTATAAAGAAGGATGCCTATGCTCTGCTTAGCGGGAAGCCGGTATATACGGATGATCTGGCTCCTGCGGACTGTCTTGTCATCAAGCTGCTTCGCTCACCACATGCGCATGCGAAAATCAAATCCATTGATACCACAATCGCGAAACGCATTCCCGGTGTCGAAGCCATATTTACCTATAAGGATGTTCCTGCATCAAGATTCACGCTGGCAGGGCAGACCTATCCTGAGCCGTCCCCATACGATCGCCTGATACTGGATGAGGTCGTACGGTATGTCGGTGATGAGGTTGCGATCATAGCCGCAAAGGATGAGGAAAGCGCGCTTAAGGCGATGAAGCTGATTCGTGTTGATTATGAAGTATATGATGCTGTACTGGATTTCACAAAGGCTCTGGATCATCCGGTTATCGTTCATGCGGAAGAGAACTATAAGCTGCTGTGTGAAATCGGAAATGAACGACTGCGCAATCTGCATTCTCATGATGAAAGCATCGTTGGTGATGTTGATCAGGCGTTTGCGGAATGCGATGTTGTTTTGGATCGTGAATATCATACAAAAGCCAATGCGCAGGCAATGATGGAGACCTTTCGCTCCTATGCCTATATGGATACCTATGACCGTCTGAATGTCGTCAGCTCCACACAGGTGCCTTTCCATATCCGACGCATGGTTGCCAATGCGCTGGAGCTTCCAAAATCACAGATCAAGGTGATCAAGCCTCGAATTGGCGGAGGATTTGGTGCCAAGCAGACAGGCTGTACCGAAATCTTTACAGCCTTTGTGACATGGAAGCTGAAGAAGCCGTGTAAGCTTGTATATACCAGAGAGGAAACCTTTATGGCGAGCAATTCCCGCCATGAAATGAAGATGCATGTGAAAATCGGTGCTATGAAGGATGGGGAAATCCGTGCAATCGATTTGTATACCCTGTCCAATACAGGTGCCTATGGAGAGCATGGGTCAACAACTGTCGGTTTGAGTGGACATAAGTCACTACCGATTTATAATCATGTAAAGGCAAGCCGCTTTGTTTCGGATGTCGTCTATACAAACACAATGACGGCAGGTGCATACCGCGGCTATGGTGCTACGCAGGGACAGTTCGCAGTAGAATCTGCAGTGAATGAATTGGCTGATACCCTGCATATGGATCCATGTGAGCTGCGTTTGAAAAATATGGTGCGGGAAGATGAAGTTATGAAGCAGTATTATGGTGAGCATTTAAACAGCTGCGCACTGGATCGCTGTTTGCAGAAGGCCATGGAAATGACCGGTTGGAAAGAGAAGGTACTGTGCCGGGACATGGGAGATAAGGTGCGCGGCCTTGGTGTTGCTCTGTCCATGCAGGGAAGCGGTATCGCCAACGTGGATATCGCATCAACCGTAATCAAGCTGCAGGATGACGGATTTTATACCTTGTCGATTGGTGCGACGGATATGGGTACCGGATGTGATACGATTTTGGCACAGATGGCTGCAGAATGTCTGGAGTGTGATGTGGATAATATCATAACACAGTCTGTCGATACGGATGCATCTCCATACGATACCGGTTCCTATGCTTCCGCAACGACCTATGTAACCGGCATGGCTGTTGTGAAAACCTGTGAGGAGTTAAAAAAGCAAATGCTGCGTGAGGCGGCAATTCTTCTGGAGGTGGATGAGGAGCATATCACATTTGATGGAAGTATGCTTCGTGCAGTGGAGAATGCTAAGGAAATCTCACTGGCGGATTTTGCGAATCGCTGTTTTGCGGGCGGCAAGGGCGAGTGTTTGATTGCGAGTGCATCCCATTGCTCACCTACATCTCCTCCTCCGTTTATGGCAGGAATTGCAGAGGTAGATGTGGATAAGCTTACCGGAGAGATAACACTGGTAGATTATGCGGCTGTTGTGGACTGTGGCACGATCATCAATCCCAATCTTGCCAGAATTCAGACAGAGGGCGGTATCGCACAGGGAATCGGTATGGCACTCTATGAGGATATCACGTATTCCTCCAAGGGCAGAATGCGCAACAATTCCTTTCTGCAGTATAAAATACCGACACGACAGGATGTCGGTACAATACGGGTTGAATTTGAAAGCAGCTTTGAGGATAATGGTCCGTTCGGGGCGAAGTCAATCGGCGAGGTTGTTATCAACACACCGGCACCAGCGATTGCGTCAGCGGTAGCACATGCAAGCGGCGTGCAGATTCGCACATTGCCAATCACGGCAGAAAAGGTTTTACTAAAGAAGGATGAAGACTGACCTCATTCTGTTAGCCTCCGGATATTCGCGCAGGTTTCAGGGAAATAAGCTGTTGTATGAGCTGGACGGGATGCCGCTGATTGCACATACACTGCAAAAGCTTTCGGCTTTAAAGCCGCATTCTCTCATCGTGGTAACACAGTATGAAGAAGTTGAAAAGCTGGCAAATGACTATAACGCAGTTGTGGTTTTCAATACGCAGGCCCGAGAAGGACAGTCGTCTTCCATACGTCTTGGAATAAAGAGAAGTGACGCTGATCAGGCAATGCTCTGTGTTGCGGATCAACCGTATCTGCGGCTGGAAACATGTAAGAAGCTGCTGGAGCTGGCAGACGGTGAACATATCATCTGTGTTACCTGTAAAGGTATTTTAAGAAATCCTGCGATATTCCCCAGGAAATATTACCAGGAGCTGTTAGCCTTGACGGCTGAACAGGGTGGAAAGCAGATTTTGAAAAAATACAGGGAAAAGGTCATAGCTGTGGCATGCGATTTGGATGAGGTACGGGATATTGATAAAAGGATCGATTTGAAATAGTAGAATTGTCAAAAAGAGAAGTCATGATGGTTGGGGATTGCTGAAAAAGAGCTGATTCCACATCTATTCATAGACTTTCTTTTTTATCTAAAAAGCAGGCAGAATACCCCCACCTCAGTGGTCGATGAACAGGTGGGAGATGAATGCAGCCATATTTCTGTTCATCTTGTTTTCTTTCTTTTTTCATGAATCTTTCCGAAAGTTTCTCTCATGTTCGTGGTATAATGAAAGGAGGTTTTCAACATGAAATCATATCGTACATATTCTAGTATCCTATCTGCTAATCATCCACAAAACCCCCGGCTTTTCTGCTCCTACACATCGTGCTAAAAATCTGTACAACGTTGCTTCGTTCTATATAAGAAATGCGTACAGTGCTTCCATCAAATCAAATGAGGATCGCTTTCCACATGAGATACAGGTCCTGGAAGAACTCAATGGTGTCGTTGATGAATTGAATGTCATACGTCAAAAGCATCATAGCACACCATTCCACATCATTGATCATGAACATCGCTTTGTTTCCATGCAGCATCTGGATGGTTTTTTCAAATTGCGTGACCAGATCGATTACCGTGCTCTTCCTGCGCAAGCAAATCGGAACGTATTGCATATGCTGTATCGTGACTGGAAAAGCTTTTTTGCTGCTTTAGCGGATTACAAAGCACATCCTGACAAATATGAAGCAGTCCCTCATATCCCTCGATATGCAGATAAAGGCGGTTATAAACCCTTGATCTTTACCAATCAGATATGCAAACTGAGAAAAGACAAACATGGATGGTATGTAAAATTTCCCAAGGCAGTGCTGCAGGCAGGATGTGTACGTGACCGATATGATCTTGGTAAGATGGATCTGCATGAACAGAAGCTGAAGGAAGTACGTCTGATTCCCAATGGAGACAATATCAAGCTTGAAATCGTATGCGAGATAGAAATCAAGGAACCGACAATTACAATCCATGAGGCAACCAGAGTAGCCGGTATAGATATTGGTGTCGATAATCTGACAGCAATTGCGTTTACGAGTGGGCACCACCCTGTGCTGATAAAAGGAAATGAAATAAAGGCAGTCAATCAATTCTATAACAAACAGATCGCACATTATCGCTCACTGCTAAGAATCGGAAAGAAGGATAGCAAAGGCATCCATCAAACAAAACGAATGAAACGTATCAGCGAAAAGCGAAATCGACGTGTAAAGGATATCCTGCACAAAGCATCAAGAAAAATAATAGATCTATGTGAGAAGGAAGGGATTGAAGTAATCGTAGTAGGAAATAATGCGGGTTGGAAGAAGCGTATCCATATGGGGAAGAAGAACAATCAGACATTTGTTCAGATACCATTTCGTACGCTGATCGAAATGATCAAATACAAAGGAGAAGCGGCAGGAATCAGAGTCGTGGTCTGTGAAGAAAGTTATACATCAAAGGCTAGTTCCATAGACGAGGATCAAATACCCGTCTATGGAAAGGATGTAACGCACACCTTCACAGGGAAAAGAATCAAGCGAGGATTGTACAGAAGCAAAAACGGCATTCTAATGAATGCCGATGTCAATGGAGCAAGCAATATCATACGAAAAGTATATCCATGTATGCCAAAGCGAGAGCGATTCGTAGAGGTACTGTGAACGTACCAGTTACGTGTATCTGAACACGAACAAAACGTTTTGATGAATGCGCATGCTTTCATTAGAAGCCGCTTGCTCTATAGCTGGCGGTAGTTCACTAAATGAATGGTACTGTTACCTCTCCTTTAATTATGGTATGATTATACCGTTTGAGGAAGTGATAAAACATGAAGCAATGGGAAGAACTCTTCCAGCAGGAAGAACAAAAGGAATATTACCAGAAGCTGATGCAGTTTTTGGATGAGGAATATGCACATAAAACAATCTATCCTCCAAGGGAGGATTTATTCACCTGTTTCACAAGCTGCCCCTTTGAAGCAGTGAAGGTGGTAATACTTGGACAAGATCCATATCATCAACCAGATCAGGCGCATGGACTTTGTTTTTCTGTCCGAAAGGGTGTACAAATACCACGCAGCCTGAAGAATATTTACAAGGAATTAAAGAGTGATGTGAATATTGATGCACCGTCTCACGGATGCTTGATAGACTGGGCGAAGCAGGGTGTTTTTCTGATGAATACGGTTATGAGCGTACGGGAAGGACAGGCGGCATCACATAAGAAAAAGGGCTGGGAAATCTTTACGGATACGGTTATTTCAGCTTTGAATGAGCAGGAAAAGGGAATTGTTTTCGTACTATGGGGGAGCCATGCACAGAAAAAAGCAGAGCTGATTACCGGTAGCCAGCATCGCATCCTGATGTCTGCACATCCATCCCCGTTATCCGCATCCAGAGGCTTTTTTGGCACCCGGCCGTTTTCCACTGTGAACAGATATTTAGAGGAAATGGGAAGAACTCCGATCGACTGGAGGCTGAGCGAATGAGATTTCAGAAAGCAGAGGATGTGATTGCCATCATTGAACAAAGAAAAAATCGAGGCTATGGACTTGACCATTTTAAGCAGTATATGGCATCCCTAGGAAATCCGCAGAATCGTTTACGAAGCATACATGTCGCCGGAACGAATGGCAAGGGCAGTACGACAAATGATATACGCAGTATTTTGCAGGCAGCCGGCTACAAGGTAGGAAGCTTCACATCTCCTTTTATGATTACCCATCTGGATCGTATTCGGATCAATGATCAGGATATAAGAGAGGATGCGTTTCTTGAAATTACCAACCGGTTTTACGACAGCTGGATGGAATGGGACCTCAGTATGTTTGAAATCGATATGTGCATTGCGGTCTTCTATTACCTGGAGGAACAAGCGGATTTCTGCGTGTTTGAAACAGGGCTTGGCGGTCGAAAGGATGCGACCAATATCCTGCAGCCGCTGGTGTCGGTGATTACGAATATCGGAATGGATCACATGGAATTTCTCGGTGATACGCTGGAAAAAATCGCAGGAGAAAAGGCTGGAATTGTGAAGGAAGACATTGATTTGATCACTGCAGAGGATAAGGAGTGCTGTCTGCAGGTGTTTCAGAAGCATACCGCTTCGGCTCATGCCCAATGTATAAAGACAGGGGAAATTTCCAATATACAGGAAACAGCTGACGGGTTGTCCTTTGATTATGGGAATTTAAAGGATGTTGCCTTATATGGAAAAGCAAGGTACCAGTGTCGAAATGCTGCACTTGCGATTGAGGTATGCTCATATCTGCAAAGACAGGGGCATATTCGGCTTACAGAAGCACAGCTGCGAACAGGTTTGCATCAGGCTGTCTGGATCGGACGGTTTGAAACAATTTCAAAGGAGCCTCTCATCATTTTGGACGGTGCACATAATGCGGAGGGAATCCATGCGCTTTGCGAAACTCTGAAGCAGATGGAGGATGTGCAGGTACTGTTTTCTGTGTTGAAGGATAAGAATTTTGAAGCGATGCTGCAGGAGCTGGAAACGGTATGTGAAGAAATCCTTGTTGTGCCGTTTTATAATGAACGTGCGCTGGATGTAAAGCTGCTAAAGGGAAGAAAGCATATACATCTGATGGAGAGCTATGAGCAGGCAATTCCGTATGCATTACAAAAAGCCAGACCTCTTGTTATTACAGGATCTCTGTATTTTATTAGCGATGTACGGAAATATCTGATTAAGAAAGGGTATGCAGTATGACGGCAGCAGAGGTTTTAAAAAAATATTTTGGCTATGAAAGCTTTCGGGAAGGTCAGCAGGAGCTGATAACAAATATTCTGGAGCACCATGACGTTTTGGGAATCATGCCAACCGGGGCCGGCAAATCTATCTGCTATCAGGTTCCGGCCGTGATGCTGGAGGGAATTACACTGGTTATCTCCCCCTTGATTTCTCTGATGAAAGATCAGGTGGGAACCTTAAACGAAGCAGGTATTCGTGCAGCGTATTTAAACAGCTCCTTATCCTATGCCCAGTATCGCAAGGCACTTTCTCTTGCTCGCGGATATACCTATAAGATCATATATGTAGCACCGGAAAGACTGATGAGCGATGATTTTTTAAGCTTTGCCAAAGAGATGAAAATCTCCATGGTATGTGTGGATGAAGCACACTGTGTCAGCCAGTGGGGGCAGGATTTTCGACCGCATTATTTACAGATTCGGGAATTTTTAAAGGAAATGCCGCAGCGCCCGATTGTTTCTGCGTTTACTGCAACGGCAACCACACAGGTAAAGGAAGACATTCTTCAGCTGCTGGATATGAAGGACCCTTATACCATAACGACAGGCTTTGACCGTAAAAATTTGTATTTTGCTGTGGAAAAGCCGAAGGATAAATATCAGGCACTTCTGCATTATGTGAAACAGCATACGGAGGATGCCGGCATCGTGTATTGTCTGTCGAGAAAAACGGTGGAGGAGGTTTGTGATCATCTATGCGCTGACGGCTTTGCGGCGACGCGCTATCATGCCGGTCTGAGCGATGCAGAGCGTATGAATAATCAGGATGATTTCATCTATGATAGAAAAACCATCATGGTCGCAACCAATGCGTTTGGCATGGGGATTGATAAATCCAATGTGCGCTTTGTCGTTCATTTCAATATGCCTAAAAATATGGAAAGCTATTATCAGGAGGCGGGGAGAGCTGGCCGTGATGGGGAACAGGCTGATTGCATCTTGCTATACAGCGGCAAGGATGTCCGTTTGAATCAGTTTTTGATTGAACAGGGAAGCGGTCATGAGGATATGGAAGAGGCTGTTCGCATGGAGCTGCAGCAAAAGGAGAAGGAGCGGTTGAAATCCATGACCTTCTATTGTACGATTCCCAGCTGTCTTCGTCATTACATGTTAAAATACTTTGGCGAGGAAAGCGATGGCTTCTGCGGCAGCTGCTCAAACTGTCTGACACAATATGAGGAATGCGATATCCGTATGGAAGCATCCCGTCTTGTGGAATGCATCCGCCACAGCGGAGAACGCTTCGGGAAAACGATGATAGTAGATATTGTTAAGGGCAGTGCGAACGCCAAAATCAAAAGCTATCATCTGGATAGAAACCCAGCCTATGGGGCATTGAAGGACAGCTCACGCAATCATCTCTATGAAATTCTTCAACATCTGCTATTTCAGGGCATCCTGAAGCAGAGTGAAGACGGCTATTCCATCCTGTCAATAGATCAGGAGGAGCTGCTTCATACAGGGAAGCCGCTCATGATGAAAATCGTCAAGGAAAAGCAGGTGCAGACACCTGTAGCACAGACATATGGCGGAGATAACCGATTGTTTGAATTGCTGAGAATCTGCCGTTCCCAGCTGGCACGAAAAGCCCATGTTCCTCCATACATGGTTTTCTCTGATAAGACACTGCATGATATGTGTGCGAAGGTACCGCATACAAGAGAAGAAATGCTGGAGGTCAGCGGTGTCGGTGAAGTGAAATATGATAAGTACGGAGAAGCCTTTTTAAAGGTCATCGCATCCTTTGACTCATAAAGTCCTGAACACCTTGCGGTTATAAAAAAACGCAGGTGTTTTTTACAAATGATGAATCTTATCAGTAACATACCGTTCTCCTCATAAAGATGAATGACAATTCAACCCGCTGTACTTGTAAAGCGGCATGATTATGATATCATGGTTATAGCATCACGATGAGTTCATGATAGAAGGAGGATATTGCGATGAGTATCATATGTATTGGTCAGTGTGCCTATGATTTGACATTTCCCATACAGGAGCCGTTGATAGAAAATCAGAAATATCGGATAATGGAGCCATTCTCCTGTATTGGCGCACCAGCAGCGAATGCGGCATATTTGTGTGCCCTGTGGGATGCAGAAACCGTATTGATTTCCAGATGTGGAAAAGATTTCTACGGCGCTGAAATCCGTAGAGTTTTAAAGGAGGCAGGGGTTGATACAGCATATCTTATGGAGGATGAAGGCTTTTCAACACCGGTCAGTGCTATTATCGCCAATTCCTTTAACGGATATCGTACCATATTCAACTGTCCAGGTATTCAGCGGGAGCTGGAGTTTCATTATCCCGAGCAGGCAGAAATTCTCTTACTGGACGGTCATGAGCTGCAGGCGTCACTGGAGGCACTCAGCCGTTATCCGGAAATTGATAGTGTAATGGATGCAGGAACCTTTCACGAGGAATCGAGCGTACTTGCCCAAAAGGTAACCTATCTCGTCTGTTCTCAGGATTATGCAAGACAGTTCAGCAATATCGAGGTATCCATACAGGATGAAAACAGCTGGAGACAGACCTTTGATGCCTTGCATGCACTAAATTCAGGACATATCGTTGTTACGCTGGGAGATCAGGGATTACTGTATGAGGATGCGCAGGGGATACACCATATAGAGGCCTTCAATGTATCGGCAGTGGATACGACCGGAGCCGGTGATATATTCCATGGCGCGTTTACATACTGTATTCATAAGAACTATCCACTGCAGGATGCACTGATAATTGCTTCCGCAACCAGTGCGATTTCTGTACAGACTCTGGGAGGACAGACATCCATTCCTACAAAGGCTGCTGTGAACAGGTTTCTGAATGAGCAGTGCAGTACTCTTATCTTGCGATAGCCATATAGTCTGCACTCATTGTTTTCAAGCGACCTGTTGATTCTGCTTTTTTATAACCAATGTGGAAGATGATAAGATGTAACTAGTATCCTAACTGCAGAATGAGTATGGGGTATAAACATTATGTAAGTATGTGAATTGAGCTGTCACAAAGCTGTATCGGAGGTGTAATATGAAAGAAATCTATCTGGCAGGCGGCTGTTTTTGGGGAATGCAGGCATATTTTGAACAGCTGCACGGTATCATGGCAACAGAGGTCGGCTATGCGAACGGACATGTGGAAAACCCAACCTATGAAATGGTCTGCAGCGGCACCACCGGGTATGCAGAAGCTCTGCATATTCAATATGATGCATCCGTGATTACACTGCGTTTCCTTTTATCCTTATACTATGACGTCATTGATCCGACAAGCTATCATCGTCAGGGAAATGATATCGGGGAACAATATCGAACAGGTATTTACTATGTAGATGAAGCGGATCAGCCGGTAATCGAGGCTTCCCTGCAGGAGCTGGCAAAATGCTATCGGGAACCGATTGCTGTAGAAATGAAGCCCTTGACGAGCTTTTATTCTGCGGAGGAGTATCATCAGGAATATCTCAAAAAAAATCCAGGCGGATATTGTCATATATCCAGACAAAAAATCCTTGCGGCAGCATCAATCAGACCAAAATGAATTTCCGTTCTATCTGCGTGAATGAAAAACTGTTATAATGAGGGGAGAACTTCAGGAGGAATACAGCTTGAAAACCTACAAAATTGGAGAAATAGCAAAAATGCTCGGCATCAGCACGGAAACAATTCGCAATTACGAGAAAAAAGGACTGATACGCCCCTATAAGGAAGAATCTAATTACCGCTATTTCGACATCATTCAGATTAACCATTTACTGAACCTGCAAAAATATCAGAAATATGGATATACACTGCAAGAAGTCCGTGAAATCATGGAAGAAGAAAGCATGCAGGCTGTGGAAATGTCATTGGAGAATAAGGAACAGGATTTGATGAATGAGGCTTTTCATCTGAATCTGAAGCTGAACAGCATCCATACAACCATCAACTGTATGCTTCAGGCTCAAAATGCAAGGCAAGGCTGCTTTCTGGGACAAAGACCGGCCTTGTACCGGTTAAATTATCAGAAAAACCATGAGCTGATTACTGATGAGCAGGTACAGAAGGAATTGGTACGCTGGCTGAAATATGCCGATCTTCCCTTCATGTCCGGATCCACACAGCTGGATACAATGATAAATTTTGAACGTGCATTTGATTTTGGTTTTTGTTTGGATCAGAAGACTGCAGAATTTTTGGGGATTCGGGAAAGTGAAATTGTAAAGCTATATAAAAGCTGTCCGGCAATCGTGTTTTATTACGAGGCAACGCCCAACAGTGACATGACAAAGGAAACCAGGATGCTGCTGGAATTTGCAGAGCAGCAAAACCTGAGAATTACCGGTGAAAGCATATCCAGAGTCATCTTTGCCAGATGGGGGCAGGACATGGAATATCTGATATCGCATCTGGTATGGGTACCGTATGAAAAACGAACAGCATCATAAATTATGGCAGAAGTCTAAAGCGGCTTTCTGCTTTTTTTTATCAAAACAGAAAATTGTTCTACGTTTTAAGCTGTAACGTTGTCAGTTAATGCTTTTTCTATAGTGAAAAAGATAGCGACAGCTAGAAAAACAGTTCCCTGCATAACATTTTGTAAACAAAAATACGAATTTCATACATTTCATGAAATGCATTGACTTTACATTACATTGAAGGTTTATCATACCGGTGTTCCGATAAACAGGAACACTAGGAGGCGTATTTCCATGGAAAAATCATGGATATCTGAAATCAATGAACAGGAGCTGATCTCCTGGAGAAGAGAATTGCATCAGCATCCGGAGTTGTCCTTTCATGAACAGAAAACAGCGGCGTTTGTTGAGGAAAAATTAAAATCCTTTTCGCATATCGATGTGCTGCATCCTTCTGATACCAGCGTGCTTGGTGTCTTAAAGGGAAAAGAAAACGGAAAAACTATATTGCTTCGTGCGGATATGGATGCATTGCCTATGCGGGAGGAAAGCGGATTGCCCTTTGCATCGAAGATCGAAGCAGCGCATACCTGCGGACATGATGCCCATGTAGCAATACTGCTGGAAACAGCCAAGGTTCTGTCCAATCATCGAGATGAGCTGAAGGGAACAGTGAAATTTATATTTCAGGCTGCGGAGGAGGTGGCACCAGGTGGTGCATTGGGCGTTGTAAAGAGCGGTATGATTGATGATGCAGATGCAGTAATCGGCTTGCATGTATTTCCACAGCTACCAACAGGCAGCATTCATGTTGTTCCCAAGGGAGCGGCAACCTGTGCTGCGGATGGCTTCTTTCTGAATATACAGGGAAAAGGAAGCCATGGCTCCATGCCGCAAAATGGTATCGATCCCATAATTGTTGGAACTCAAATCATACAGGAGCTGCAGACGATTATATCCCGCTGTGTAACACCGGGTGAAAATGCTGTCATCTCCATTGGTGAATTTAAGGCCGGGGAGGCACCGAATATCATTGCGGACAAGGCTTATATGAGTGCTTCCATACGTTCGATCAAGGAAGATACCCGGCAAATGATTGCCGAAAAGGTCAAGCAGGTTATTGAGCATGTATGCAGGGTCTATGGTGCAGAGCCGGATTTGAATTATATCTTTTCTTATCCACCTGTCATAAACGATGAAGCAATCGCAAAGCTTGTGATGGACAGCGGGGCTGAGGTGCTGGGAAAAGACAAGGTGTATCCAGCAGCTATGTCAAGTGGGAGTGAGGATTTTGCATATTATCGGAAAATAGCTCCCATCTGCTGGTTCCAGCTGGGATGCGGAGAGGAAGCGGATGGCTGCGGCTATATCAATCACCATCCGAAATTCAGAATTCAGGAGGAAGCCTTTATCAGTGGTGTTAAAACAGAGCTGCAGGCTGTTAAGAATTTTTTGAAATAGACAGGAGAGAGAATTATGAAACTAACAAAAAAACAATGGATCGTGTTTGGTGTGATCTTCCTGATTGGAATATTTGCAAATCTGGATAAGAGCATGATCGGATTTACTGCTGATAAATTGATCAGCACCTATGGCTTTACGAAGGCGCAGATGGGCAATCTGTCATCGGTCTTCTATGTCAGCTTTATCCTGGTGACGATACCCGGCGGTTGGCTGGTTGACAGATTTGGCTATAAGAAATTCGTTGTTATATCTCTGGCGGTGCTTATGGTGTTTTCCTTATTGTTTGGAACTGTCAGCTCCTTATTTGCCATTTTGCTGCTGCGCTTTATGGTTGGCTTCGGACAGGCAGGTTATACGAATGGCGCACCTAAAATCATAAGTGACAGCTTTGAGGCCGACCAGTGTGCAAAAATTCAATCCTTTGTGGTCGCTACCGCAGGTATTGGCGGCATTCTGGCAAGTACAGTGGGAGAAAGTATAATCAATACCAACTGGCACCATGCATATTGGTTTCTTGGAATCGGTTATATGGTTGCTTTGCTTCTGGCCGTTATCTTTTTGAAAGAGCATAAAAAGGAAATGCCGGCTGTACAGGGGAGTGAAGCTGTGGAAAAAGAGCACATTGGATTTTTCGATGCATGGAAAAACAGGAATACCCTGCTTCTGGCAGGTGCTGTCTTATTCAGTAATCTCGTTGGTGTTGCTATGATGTTCTGGCTGCCGAATGTATTCCACGTTAATTTTAATATTGAGAATCCTGCAATGCTGAGTACCGTGATGGTTGGCTTTTATGTCATTATGACGATAGCCATGGCCTCCAGCGGCATCATATTGACAAAATACTTTAAAAACAAGGAGCTGAGCTTTATTTTCTGGGCATCCGTTTTAACGGCTGTATGCCTGGTAATCTTTATCACGGCACCGCTTTATCAGCTGGCCATTGCTGCTTTGTATATCGGTGATTTCGCTATGATGCTGGCTGTACCGTATCAGCTGATTCCGAGGAAGATCATTGGCTCTGCGTTTGCCGTTTTGAATATCGGAGCATTTCTGGGAGGAATCATATCCCCGCAGATTGTCAGTGCCTTTGCGAAATCCGGAAGCTATGTCGTTTCCTTTCTTGTACTGGCGCTTTGTATGGTGATATCCGGAGGACTGGCTCTCCTTGTGAAAAAACCGGCACAGCTTAGGGAAACAGAAAAAAAGCAGGGAATGCAGAAGCAGCTTAAAAAAGCAGAAGCATAATCGAAAGCAAGTTAAATATGATAGGAGGTCAATGCTATGAAGCAATCATGGTTTCAACAAATACCCACAGAGGATATGATACGATGGAGACGCCATATTCATCAGAATCCCGAGCTATCCTTTAAAGAATACCATACAAGTGCCTATGTGGAAGAGACACTTCGCTCTTTTGGAAATATCGAAATAGAGCATCCGACAGAAACCAGTGTTCTGGCTATTATACGCGGTACACAGAAAGGAAAGACCATATTACTTCGTGCGGATATGGATGCGCTGCCGATGCAGGAGGAAAGCGGACTGCCCTTTGCCTCTACGGTAAAGCAGGTTGCACATACATGTGGACATGATACGCACACTGCTATGCTGCTTGCGACAGCAAACGTGCTGAATGAGATGAGGGATACCCTGCATGGTACGGTGAAGCTGATTTTTCAGCATGCAGAGGAGTTGAATCCCGGCGGTTCCCAGGCAATTGTTGATAGTGGATGCATTGACGATGCTGATGCGGTTGTTGGACTGCATATCATTCCAAATCTTCCCTGCGGAAGCATCCATGTCCATTCCAGTGGTGCCGCAACAACTGCGGCGGATGGTTTCTTCCTGCATATTCAGGGAAAGGGGAGTCATGGGTCTATGCCGCAAAATGGCATTGATCCGATTATTGTAGGCACACAGATCATCACCCAGCTGCAGACAATCGTATCCCGTATGGTGACACCGGGAGAGCTTGCTGTTATTAGTGTTGGGGAATTTCAGGCAGGAGAAGCAGCGAATATCATTCCGGATAAGGCATATATGAGTGCCTCCATCCGAACGGTTGATGAAACTACCCGGCAGAAAATCGCTGTGCATGTAAAGGATATCATACAGCACACCTGCAAGGTCTATGGGGCAGAGTATGATCTTGATTATCAGTTTGCCTATGCAGCGGTTATCAATGATGCTGCTGTATCCCGTTTGGTGATGGAGAGTGCTGCACAGGTGCTCGGTGAGGAATATGTGTATGAAGCGCCTTTGACCAGTGCGAGCGAGGATTTTTCAAACTATCGCCAGATTGCCCCTGTATGCTTCGTACAGCTGGGCGGGGGAACCGCAGAGGAGGGCTGCGGCTTTGCGAATCATAATCCAAAATTTATGATTCGAGAGGAAGCGATGGTAAACGGTGTTAAAACAGAGGTGCAAACAGTATTAAATTATCTGAAATAAAGTACGCAAACAATAAGGGAAAGAAGGGAGCATCCGTATGCTGTATATTTTTATGAATATGATTGGAATAGAAGCCGGCGGCTTTTTGAGCAGATATGTAAAGAAATTCATCAACAGAGAACAGGTGAACGCTATTTTGATTATCGCAAATCTGTGTATAGCTGTTGTGGGCATACAGGGAGCAATTACAACAAAGAACTCCGTATTGATGATTATCAGCTGTGTTATAGGCGCTGTTATTGGGACAGGTATGAATCTTGACTGCAAATTCAATACGCTGGGGGAGCTATTAAAATCCAGATTCAGGCATGCGGACGAATCCTTTGTGAAAGGCTTTATCACGGTTTTTATGATACAATGCGTTGGCTCCATGGCAATCGTGGGACCATTGGATATCGGCTTGAAGCAGGATGCCTCCATTCTTTCCTTTAAGATTATTCTGGATACATGCAGCTCTTTGATTTATGGAGCAATATACGGTCCCAGCGTTATGCTGTCAGGTCCCTTTGTATTCGTGTATGAAATGGTGATCTATCTGTTGGCAGGTGTTTTGCAGCCGCTGCTTACTCCCTCTGTCATCAATGAAATATCAGCGATTGGTTCCCTTCTGATCTTCGCGTTATCTCTTGACCTGTTGGGGATTTTGCGGCTGAAGGCAGCTAACTTTCTGCCGGCACTGCTCGGTCCGCTTGTATATTATCTGCTTGTGACAGGATTTGTTGGATGGTAGAAGAGCTACTGCCGAAAACGAACAGTGTCTTACGATGTTAGTTTCGGTACTTGTGAACCTTCACATATGTGAAACTGATACTGCGGTACTATGCTTATGATACAGGGATGCTCTATGTGGCATACAGTTGACTTTGTATATGTTGGATCATAAGCGAATAAGTAGCATTTGAAGCACATCTTATCTTAAAATTGATGACTTTGTGATTACGCAGATGCGAAAGCTATTAACCTCAGGAAAATGTCCGATGCGATTAGTAGCCGCTCAAATGACTTTGTTGCATTGTCAAACAGCCAAATCCATGTATGATATTTATAAAAAAGACTTCTTCGCTATTGCGGGCTGTATCTCGTAAAAACAGACAGGTGTTTCTTGTCTTTTCTACCGGTACAGCGAATAGCTGATAAAGTCTTGACAATGCCTCTCTGCATGCAGGAGGGCTTATTCAATTTTCACATACAGCTAGACAGCTTTGCGTACTCTTTCTGCACCCTTGAGCGCTGCATACAGCAATGCTACATCCACAGGAAACATCACCACATTTTTAATCAGCCGCACCATGGTAAAGAGCGGGCTCTGGTACATCATGTTCAGCCATAGCGATGTCAGAATCAGATTGATAAATACGGTGATGCAGGCTCTGGCAATGATCACTCTGAGAAGGGTGATTTTTTTCTTATAGAAGAAGCACCCATATATCATTCCGGTTAAAAATTCGTTGACAGCAAATCCCGGGAAGTAGGGACCGTCAGGTCGAATGATATATTTCAGCGTATCTGCAATGACACCGGCAAAGCCCGTACAGATCGGTCCGTAATACATGCCGCATACAGCAGCCGGAATACTGGAAAATCCAATACGAAGCGTTGGTGTTATGGGGATGAACAGTGTGCCAACCACAACATTCAATGCGGTCAGCATGGCGGTTCCGGTAAGTGCGGGAACCTTGCGCAGCTGTTCTGCGCTTGTTTTCATCAAACCGGGAAGCCCGGTGATTTCTTTCGCAAAGTTCATAAAAAAATACCTCCTTTCCGATATTGCATATAGAAAAGAGATAAGAAAAGTTTTCTCATGCAACAGCGGGATGCGACCAGGAAACCGCAAGATAAACTTTTCGCCCGTCTGACAACTCCCCGTTCAGATGGTACTTAACGCTTCCTGATCTACTCTGCTTATGGGTAGATTATAGAGCAGCACGAATAAAATTACAAGTGTTTTTTTCAGAACTACAGGAACAAAGCACAGATGGCATCCGAATGGAACACGAATAGCAGGATTTGTTTATAAACGATGTACGAGATTGTGAAAAAAGCTTTTTTATATACAAGGGAAGTGGCGGAATTACAAGTTTAGATAAATTTATGAAGCTTGCATAGATATCGGATGTGAAGCCCTGTATATATGTAAAGAATGCCGGAATACTTGTGATTCTGTATTTTCACTTGTGAAATCATTGATTTGTGAAAATTTCCTTTTTTTATGCAAAGTGTCGGTGTATAATAAAATATGGCAAGGAAAGTGAGGATTTTTTATGATCAATACATTAATTGAAAAAATCAAGGGGAAGGGAACACGTATTGTATTTACGGAAGGTTCTGACCCGCGTATTCTGGAAGCAGCAATCCGTCTGCACAAGGAAGATATCGTAGTACCTGTATTGCTGGGTAACCGTGCGGAAATAGCTGGTGCTGCAGCAGCAAACGGATGGGATATTGAAGGCATTGAAACGTTGGATCCTATTGAATACAAGAATATGGATATGATGGTAACAAAGGTAATCGAGCTGCGTAAAGGTAAGCTGGATGAAGCACAGGCAAGAGAAGCATGTCTGCACAGAAACTTTTTTGGTACCATGTATGTAAAGCTTGGTTGTGCTGATGGTCTGCTTGGTGGTGCTACATACTCAACAGCAGACACGGTACGTCCTGCATTGCAGCTGATTAAGACAAGACCGGGGAACTCCATCGTTTCCAGCTGCTTTATTCTGATGAAGGATGGCGAAGAAAATCTGGTTATGGGAGACTGTTCCATCAATATCGATCCGAGTGCAGATGATCTGGTTGAAATCACGCTGCAGACCGCTCATACCGTTCGTCAGTTCGGCATTGAGCCAAGAGTCGGACTGCTGTCTTATTCCACACTGGGCTCCGCAAAGGGCTCCAGCGTTGCGAAGGTAAATGAAGCGGCTACCCGTTTGAAGCGTATGCCTCTGGATTTTGCGGTTGAAGGTGAAGTACAGTTTGACTGTGCAGTTGCTCCTGAGGTTGCTAAGCTGAAGGCACCGGATTCTAAGGTTGCCGGTAACATCAACACCTTCATCTTCCCGAATATTGATGCAGGAAATATCGGCTATAAGATTGCATCCCGTCTGGGCGGATATGAAGCAATCGGACCTATTCTGCAGGGGCTGAATGCACCAATCAATGACTTATCCCGTGGATGTAATGCGGAAGAGGTCTTCAAGATGGCCATTGTAACAGCTGCACAGAAATACATGGATATCTAAGCAGTCTTATCATAAAATCATAAGGTATATCCCCATGCAGACGCTGATGACGAGCTGCAGGAGAATTATTGAGATTCCTTATTCTGTTGAAATGCAATAGAAGAGGGCATCTCTTTTTTTGTTTTCCATAATTCCATAGGATTTTATAAGGCATGCAGGAAGCTATAGTTAAGCTCTTCTGTATATATACATAGGTGAATCAAAAGGATATAATAAAGGAAAGAGGATCGGAGGCGGTCTACGGTGATTGCTATATGGAATCGAAAAGAAGTCATGCTGACAAACGATATGGAGCGGCTTGCGAAAGCCCGCTATGCATTACAGGGAGCAGGGATTGTCTACGCATTGAAAATAAAAAATCTTGCGGCAGTCAATCATGGAGCTTGCGCTGTTGCTCAGGATTCACGACACAGTGATGCCATGTATCACCTCTACGTAAACAAACAGGATGAGCAAAGGGCATTGCATGTTATTCAGGAAGCGCTGCGCGTTTTTTGATGTTCCGATTTCTCCATCATCCCCAAGCTTCATATACTTAAAACCCAGTTCTTGAAGGAATGGCTGTGTAAAGCGAATGCTGTAAAAAACAGCTGTTGTCTGATGATACGTATACGAAGAAATACAAACAGCTCTTCATTCTGGAAAAATGAAATCGGAAGCGATTTAGAAGCATTTATCACTCCATACGAAAACAGACGGTACTGCAGCCGTCTGTTTTGCATACGTTAGTAAGGGTGAAAATTTGAAAAAAGAACAAATGTATATAGGACTGGCATTGTCCGGCGGCGGTATGCGTGCAGCGATTTATCATCTGGGGGTACTGCGGTTTCTTGCGGAACAGAAGCTTATGGACAGGGTTTCCCATATTTCGACTGTATCCGGTGCCAGTATCTGTATGGGGCTGATCTATGCCTGCAATGCCAATCAATGGCCAAGCGATACACAGTTTCTGGAACGGGTATTGCCGGCTGTTAAGAAATGTATCACACAGAAGGATATTCAGTGGCATGCATTGCTTCGTCTGTTTTTGCAGCCCTATTACTGGGATAAAAAGGTCAATCTTCTGGCGAAGGTGATGGAACAGCGCTGGGCAGTGAAGGGCTGTCTGCAGGATATCGCAATCTGTCCGGCATGGACAATCAATACGACCGCTTATGAATCGGGGAAGGATTTCCGTTTTACCAGTGCAAGGATGGGGGAACGGGATTCCAGCTATGTCATGCGCCCGTCCTTTGCATTGTCACATGCTGTTGCGGCAAGTGCCGGATTTCCGGTGCTCATTGGTCCCTACAAGCTGAAAACAGACAAGTATATCTGGACGGATGCTACCGGAACGATCACAGTCCGGCCGAGGGATCGGGTGCTGCATCTTTGGGATGGCGGTGTCTATGATAATATGGGGCTGGACCCACTTTTCACAACCGAACAGGATGGCGGTCTGCGTAGGAATATCAACTACCTAATCGTTTCCAATGCATCTGGTAACATTGAGCATAAGACCAGAAAATATTCTTTCTCCATCGAAAATCTCAAACGGCTGCTGGATATCAATATGGATCAGGTGGAATCCTTACGTTCTCAGGAGGTGATTGATTTCTTCCGCAGGTATCACAATGGTGTTTATTTGAAAATCGGTACGACGGTAAAGGAAATTATGCAGCATTGTGCGTTGCCAAAGGAACAAAGGGATGCATGGATCAGCAGCAGTATGAAGGAAGCGGAGGTCCAGCGGGTTGCAGATTATAAGACGACACTGGAAAAGGTATCGTCAGCTGATTTCGATGCTATTTTGCAGCATGGGTATGAAATTGCAAGAGCAACACTGTCATGTTTTGGGAATATCGCCTAAGTGTGTGCATTTTCACTAACACAAATGCCCGGTTGCGCATATAGTGAAGTGAGTAAGGAAAGAAAAGCTCTTGAAAGGGGAATAGCTATGTATCGAAACAGATATGACGATAACTGCGAATATGACGACTACGATTCCTACCGTGGATTTGATGAGCCAAAAGCCGAGCAGGACTGTGGCTGCAGATGCGATCGGGATTTTGACGATAATCGCGCTGTAGAAGATGAGCAGGGCTTTGCACAGGAATATTACGACTGCGATGGTGACGGTGGTTCTGCCTGTGACTGCGGCTGTGGCTGCAACCGTCCGCCGCGTCCGCCACGCCCGTATCCGGGAATTGGACCTACCGGTCCTATGGGTCCAAGAGGTCCTAGGGGTCCGCAGGGACCAAGAGGTCTGCAGGGACCGCAGGGAAGGGAAGGCCTGCAGGGCTTACGTGGTCCGCAGGGGAATACCGGCCCACAGGGGGTAGCGGGCGTTCAGGGTCCTACTGGTTCAACGGGTCCGCAGGGAATGCCAGGTGAGCGTGGCGCAACGGGAGCCAGAGGGGCAACCGGAGCCCAGGGACCACAGGGACCACAGGGGGCAACCGGTCCAGCCGGAGAATCTGCACCGCTTGTACAATTTGCTTCTGTCAGTCTTCAGTCCTTTACAGATAAGCAGTTCTGTGCACAGGATGCCTTTGTATTTGATGTAGGCTCTATTCAAAGTGGATTTACGATTTCTGATGACTATCAAAGTGTCATTGCGGGACATGCCGGTACCTATGTGGTGCAGTTCGGCTGTCTGCTTGCTTCACAGCCCTGTGAAGGGGATGCTGTTGCTCTGGAGCTGAACAGTTCGATGATCATCGAGGAATCCAGAATACCGATGCTATGTGAAGGAAGCTTTGTGCAGGGCAGCTGTATTGTCGAGTTAGGTGAGGGAGACAGTCTGCGTATGGTCAGTGATACTGCCCAGGGAGTCAACGTATGCAGCTTTAACAATACAGTCAATGCTTATTTAATCGTTTATCAGATCAATTGATAATGGAATCCGGATAGGGAAAGGGGTCGATGTATGGCGGGAATCAGTGTTTGCATGATTGTCAAAAACGAGGAGGAGGTTCTGGCTCGCTGTCTTGCCTGTGTTACCTCCTTTGCGGATGAAATCATTGTTGTGGATACCGGTAGTACAGATAAAACCAAGGCGATCGCTGCCGATTTCACGGACAAAATTTACGATTTTGCATGGTGCGATGATTTTTCCAAAGCACGAAACTATTCCTTTTCTAAGGCAACACAGGATTTTATCATGTGGCTGGATGCGGATGATGTAATATTGCAGGAGGATCAGGAACAGCTCGTGGAGCTGAAGCAGCGACTGCAGCCGGAGGTTTCCATCGTAATGATGAAATATCATACAGCGTTTGATGATAAGGGAAATCCTACCTTTTCCTATTATCGCGAGCGTTTGATGAACCGGCGAATGCAGCATCGCTGGAGCGGCGTCATTCATGAGGTGATACCATTAACAGGCATGGTGCAGTATGAGGACATTGCGATTACACATCGCAAGCTGCATGTCAATGATCCCGATCGTAATCTTCGCATCTTTGAAAAGCTACTGGCAGAAGGGAAGCAGCTGGATGCAAGGGAACAGTTCTATTATGCAAGAGAGCTGTACTATCATGCACGCTACCATGAAGCTTTGCAGGTGTTTGAAACCTTTCTGGATGAGAAGCAGGGATGGGTGGAAAACAACATTGATGCGTGTGAAATGATGGGCTACTGTCACAGTGCGCTGCAGCAGAAGGATGAGATGCTGCAGGCATATCTAAGAAGCTTTCAGTATGATGCACCGAGAGCAGAGCTTTGCTGTGATATCGGAAAATACTTCTTTGATGAAAAACGCTGGAAGGAAGCGGTGTTCTGGTATGAAACAGCACTGCATCGTACGCGCGATGACAAAAGTGGAGCCTTTGTCCGTGTTGACTGCTATGGTTATCTTCCGGCAATTCAGCTCTGTGTCTGCTACTGGCAGCTGCATGACCGACAGGCATCTATGCATTATAATGACATTGCAGGCAGATACAAGCCGGACAGCACTGCAGTACAACAAAATCGAAAATTTTTCGGGAATGCATCCTAGTGAATTTAGGGTGTATTCTTTTTTAATAGAATGCTGTAGAAAACCAGAATGCTTTCATCGCCGTAAGGATGGAAAAGAAGCAGGAGGAAATCCTATAGGTAAGAAATCATAGTGAGAACGAGGCGGCAGACAGACGGGAAAGCATTTGACATGGAAGGAAAGCAGGTGTATAATTCATAGCGTGCTATATATTAGCTGACGAGGTGTGAGGTGAAAGCATGGCAGAATATCATATCGGGTATCTCATCAAGCAGGTGTTTCTGATGAATCAGGCAAAGCTGAATACTATTTTTGCAGAATTTGATTTAACCGCTTCCCAGACCTTCACGCTGATTTATCTGTTTAAGGCTACAGAGCGTCATCAACAGGTACATCAAAAGGACATCGAGGAAGCAATGGACATTTCCAATCCATCGGTAACCGGTATTCTCAATCGTCTGGAGCATAAGGGACTGATTCATCGTGTCGCAAGTGCAAAGGATGCGAGGGTGAAGAATATTGTGGTCAGTGAACAGGCCCTGGAGCTGGATAAGATTCTCAGAAAAAAATTCAAGGAAAATGAAGAGGAACTCGTTTCTGCATTAAATGATGAGGAAATCGCATGTATGCAGAGCTGCCTTCTGAAAATGCTTCATCAGAAAAGCTGATGCTTTTCTTATCACAAAATACATAGCATGCTATCGAAAAGGAGATGACAACGATGATCAAACGAATTTTACAGGAAGTAAAAGAATACAAGAAATCCTCCTTTCTCGCTCCGATCTTCATGGTGGGAGAAGTTGTACTGGAAATTTCACTGCCGTTTTTGATGTCCTTTATCATTGATAAAGGCGTGAGTCAGGGCGATATGACGGAAGTGACAAAATATGGACTCCTTATGATTGCGGCAGCCTTCGGCTCTTTATTCTGCGGTGCCATGTCGGGGAAATGTGCAGCCTATGCATCTGCAGGCTTTGCCAAGAATCTGCGCAGAGCGATGTTCTATAATATTCAGGATTTCTCGTTTCACAATATTGACAGGTTTTCCACAGCAGGTCTGGTTACCCGTCTTATGACAGATGTTACCAATATACAAAATGCTTATCAGATGGTGTTGCGCATGTGTGTGCGTGCTCCACTGACACTGATTTGCGCCATGGCGATGACATTCGTGATCAATGCCGAGCTGTCCATGGTATTTCTGTATGCGATTGCCTTTCTGGGAATCGTGTTGATTTTTATTATGAAATTTGCACATCCAATTTTCCTGCAGGTATTTAACAAGTATGATGATTTGAATGCAAGTGTACAGGAAAATATCACGAATATGCGTGTCGTAAAGGCGTATGTGAAGGAGGATTATGAAATCTCAAAGTTTAACAAGGCGTCCTACAATATTTACCGCATGTTTAAAAAAGCAGAGAATATTCTGATTTTCAACTCTCCGGCGATGCAGCTTTCCATGTATGCCAGTATCCTTGCAATTTCCTGGCTGGGGGCAAGAATGATTGTCGGTGGTTCCATGACAACCGGTGAGCTGATGAGTATGATGACCTATACGACGAATATCCTGATGTCACTGATGATGCTGTCTATGATTTTTGTTATGCTGTCCATGAGCTTTGCGTCTGTACAGCGTATTGATGAGGTACTGGATGAAAAGAGTGATATTGTTTCTCCTACGCAGGCTGTTACCGAGGTGAAGGATGGTTCGATTGATTTTCATCATGTCAGCTTTGCGTACAGTGCGGATCAGGAAGCAGATTCTCTGGAGGATATTGATTTGCATATCCGCTCCGGAGAAACAATCGGGATACTTGGAGGAACAGGAAGTGGAAAGTCCTCCTTTGTACAGCTGATACCACGCTTATATGATGTGACAAAGGGAAGTCTGTGCGTTGGCGGCGTTGATGTAAAGGAATATGATTTGGATGTACTGCGAAATCAGGTATCCATGGTATTACAGAATAACGTGCTGTTCAGCGGTACGATCAAGGATAATCTGCGCTGGGGAAATCCGAATGCGAGTGATGAGGAAATGCTGCAGGCATGCAGACTTGCACAGGCGGATGAATTTATCCAGCGGTTTCCGGACGGCTATGATACGCATATAGAACAGGGTGGAAGCAATGTCTCCGGAGGACAGAAACAGCGTCTTTGTATTGCCAGAGCTTTACTGAAGAATCCAAAGATTCTGATTCTGGATGATTCCACAAGCGCTGTGGATACACGGACAGATTATCTGATACGAAAGGCGTTTTGTGAGGATATCCCGGATATTACAAAGCTGATCATATCGCAGCGTATCTCCTCCATTGAGGATGCAGACAGGATTCTGGTGCTGGATGACGGGAAAATCAACGGCGTTGGAACGCACGCGGAGCTGTTAAAGACGAATAAAATTTATCAGGAGGTTTATCGTACACAACAGGTAAAGGGAGGTGATGAGGATGCAGATTAAGAAAAACAAGGTCAAAGCGGATCGCGATTCCATGCAGGTGTTGACGCGTCTGTGTGGTTATGTCATTCACAATTACAAGGCTTCCTGTTTCTTTGTGTTGATTTTCATTATCATCAGTTCTCTGGCAACGGTGGCAAGCTCCCTGTTTCTGAAAAGTCTGATTGATGATTATATCGCACCAATTCTGGCATCCAGCGGACCGGCTGATTTCGGACCTCTGTTTCAGGCATTGTGTACTATGGCTGCCATCTATGCATGCGGCATTGCTTCGACATATCTGTATGCCAAAATTTTGATCAATGTGGCACAGGGGACGATGAAGCGGATACGTGATGATTTATTTGCGCATATGGAAAAGCTGCCAATTCGCTATTTTGATACACATCATCATGGGGATATCATGTCCGTGTATACGAATGATACGGATACACTGCGGCAGGTGATTTCACAAAGTATTCCACAGCTGCTGTCGAGCGCGATTACTGTCGTGAGTGTCTTTCTTTCTATGTGTGTGCTGAGTCTTTATCTGACGGTCATTGTCGTGGTTATGGTAATCGTCATGAAGACGGCAATGTCTAAAATCGCAGGACAGAGTGCTGTTTATTTCAAACGCCAGCAGAGCGATCTCGGTGTTGTGAACGGCTATATTGAAGAGATGATGAGCGGGCAGAAGGTCATTAAGGTGTTTACGCATGAGCAGGAAACAAAGGATGGCTTTGATCAGGTGAATGAGCAGCTGTTTGACAGTGCTTATCAGGCGAATAAATTTGCAAATATCCTGATGCCGGTCATGGGAAATCTGGGGAATATATCCTATGTATTGACGGCATTGCTCGGCGGTCTGGTCGCTATCAATGGTATCGGTGGTCTGACTCTAGGAGGTCTTGCATCCTTCCTGCAGCTGAATCGATCCTTCACTATGCCGATTACGCAGATATCCCAGCAGTTAAATTCCGTTATTATGGCATCCGCAGGTGCTTCCCGCATCTTTGCATTGATGGATGAAGGTCTGGAGCTGGATGATGGTCTGGTAACGCTTGCTAATGTGCAGGAGGTTGACGGTGAGCTGATTGAGAGTGAGGTGCCGACAGGGAAATGGGCGTGGCGGCATCCGCGAAGAGATGGGGCTGTGCAGTATGTTCCTCTGGTTGGAAATATCATATTTGATGATGTGAATTTTGGCTATCATGAGAATAAGCAGATTCTGTATAACATCAAGCTGTACGCTGAGCGTGGCCAAAAGGTAGCCTTTGTCGGTGCTACAGGTGCAGGGAAAACCACAATCACCAATTTGATCAACCGATTCTATGATATACAAAAGGGGACGATTACGTATGATGGCATTGATATCAAGCTGATTAAGAAGGATGATCTGAGAAGGTCTTTGGGCATCGTATTGCAGGATACACATCTGTTTACCGGTACGATTCGGGATAATATCCGATACGGCAAGGCAACTGCAACGGATGAGGAAGTGATTGCGGCGGCAAAGCTTGCGAATGCACATGGCTTTATACGGCATCTGGAGCATGGCTATGATACGGTGATCAGCGGAGATGGCGCTTCTCTTTCTCAGGGGCAGCGACAGCTGTTGTCGATTGCCAGAGCAGCGCTTGCGAATTCACCAGTTCTAATTCTGGATGAGGCAACAAGCTCGATTGATTCCCGTACCGAGAAAATTGTGCAGGATGGTATGGATAAGCTGATGGAGGGAAGAACGGTGTTTGTCATTGCGCATCGGCTATCCACAATCAGAAATTCCGATGTGATTATGGTGATGGATCAGGGGAAGATCATTGAGCGTGGAAATCATGAGAAGCTGATGAAGGAGCGGGGAACGTATTATCAGCTGTATACCGGGGGATTGGAGCTGGATTAGGTAGTGTTTTGAAATGAAAAAGGACTGTCTGTTTGAAGAATAATAAATTTTCTTTGACAGGCAGTCTTTATAGTATTGTATTCGTTTTTTTTTGTATAGATTGAAGACATTAAAGCTTTGATACAGCGTCCTCAAATTCCTTCAGGATATTGTGATGCGCTAAGAATTCAAATACTTCTTCGTCGGTTAAATCCTTTTCGTATTCATCAATTACATTACATACGGTGTCACTTAATGGATATGGCTCACCGCTTTGGGTACGTATGAAGTGCAGATGCCAAGTGTTTTCAATCACTGTCAGTGTGATGGAGGCGGTATCTTCGCCCATGTCACCCCAGATTGGCTTAGTGAATATATCGGTAAAAAATGCATAGTTAGTGTTGATAAATTTATTTTTAAAATCGTTGATTGTTTGTATCGTCAGCTGAAGTGAAAAGTTAAATTCCACTTTCAAAAGGCGAATAAAAAATGTGGAACTTTCTTCTACAGAAGTCTATACAGAGCATAAATATAGCGTTAGAAAGGGTTTCAAATAGGTAGAAGTAAGTAA